>SCSP01000119.1 GCA_004297845.1 Bacteroidota bacterium
TTCCAACTATATGTGTATGGAGAATTTCCCCCGCCTGCATTCGCTGTTGCAGTTCCGTTATTCACCGTGCAACCCGCCTGAGTGGAAGAGGTGTTCAGCGTTAATGTGCTGTTTAATGTTACTGTTGCCGTTTGGGTTTGAGAACACCCATTGGCATCGGTAACGGATGCAGTATAATTTCCTGCCGCAAGCCCTGTTGCGGTTTGAGTGGTTTGCCCATTGCTCCAAGTATAAGAATAAGGAGAAGTTCCATTGACCGGGTTTGCCGTGGCGGTTCCAATATTCTGTGCGCAATCTGTTTGTGTGGAAGTTGTGCTTACACTCAATGTGCCGGCAGATGATACAATAACAACCGTCTGCGTGGATGAACATCCATTGGCATCGGTAACGGTAGCAGTATAATTTCCTGCCGCAAGTCCGATAACGGTTTGTGTGGTTTGCCCGGAAGGATTCCAATTGTAAGTGTAAGGAGAAGTTCCTCCGCTCATATTCACTGTTGCGCTTCCGTTATTGTTACTGCACAGTGCCGGTGTTGTAGTTGTGCTTATGGTACCTGCCGTTGGTTGCGTGATGGCAACTGTTTGCGTGCCGGAACATCCTGAAGCGTCAATTACAGTTACTGTATAATTTCCCGCTGCAAGTCCGGTGGCAGTGGAAGCAGTTTGTCCGGATGGATTCCAATTATATGTATAGGGTGCATTTCCACCGCCTGCATTCGCTGTGGCAGTTCCGTTATTCACAGTGCAGCCGGCCGGAATGGAAGAGGTGTTCAGCGTTAATGCGCTGTTTGATGTTACTGAAACAGTTTGAGTGGTTGAACATCCGTTTGCATCGGTAACAGTTGCAGTGTAAACGCCTGCTGCAAGCCCGGTGGCTGTTGCAGTTGTTTGACTGCTTGGGTTCCATGAATAAGTAAAAGATGGATTGCCTCCTGTAGCTGCCGCTGTTGCTGTTCCATTATTGTTTCCGCAACTGGCTGCTATGGATGAAACAGTAACAGTTAATGCTGCCGGCTGAGTAATAGTTATAATAGCCGTACTGGTGGTGCTTGCGGCATCGGTTACTATTACCGAATAAGTTCCTGCACAAAGTCCGGTGATTGCTTGTGTAGTTTGACTGTTGCTCCAACTATATGTATAAGGACTTACTCCGCCTGTCGGTGTTGCAGTGGCTGTGCCCGCACATTGGCTGTTGCAAGTTAAATTCTGACTGGAAATATTCAACCACCCTGCTTTTGTTAAGACCCAAGGAGAAAAAGTTGTCTGCCCCACAACAACTCCAACTGTTCCAATACCGGTGGTAACTCCTGCATTCCCCGGCCCTACTTGCGGATCCCATGAATTGCCGTTCCAATGCTGCGCTTTAAAAGTAGCGGCAGGAATAGCAGTAGTGTTTTCGGAGCCGCGATAAGAGAAAGTCAAATCGGCAGTTACCGTTACAGAGGGAGGAGTTTGAATGTCCCAGAATCTGTCAATAGCATTGCTTACTGAATCAGGAATTCCCACCATGTTGCTTACTGCGGCCACATTACTTAAGGCAGGGTGCGGCATATTCTGCGGGGTAGTAGCCCATGTGGATGTGCTGACAAAACCATTTGCAGTGGTTTTATTAAAAGTAAAAGGAATGTAATCGGCCGCGTTTCCACCCACTCCGAATGGAAAAACATAATTACCGGTACCCGCTCCCGCGTTCCATTTTACAAAATTATATTGCCCTTCGGAATGGATGTGCCCTCCACTCTGGCGAACAATCCCTGAAGGACTGTTTTGGTCTATGGTGATATAAATATTTGTGGCTGATGTGCCGCCATCAAGAACAATATACGCCCCATCAAGAACCAGGGTGTTGTTTTGAGCGGTAACCAAAAACGAATTTGCAACGAATATAACGAATAAGAGTGCCTTGAATACTCGTGATACATTGTTCCCGATAATTATCGGGGTTGTACCATGTACATTCTTAATATTTTGTTTCATATTTTAAAAATTGTAAATAAAGATTATCATGAACATCAGTCAATAATAAATTTTTATAAATCCATTTCCTCCGGCTTGTGGCACAGTAAGATAATTCCCTCCGAATCCGCAGCCAGCACACAGATCGGGGTCTGTACTATTGCCTGGATTTATTACTGCAGCACCTGCGGTTATTACTTTCTGACCAGGAATAAGATTGCAAGATATATTAGAATTAGCACAATAACTGACGCCACCACCACCACCACTTCCACAGTTGCCTATTACTCCGTTGGGGGCCATGCCCGATGTTCCGCCTGTACCGCCCCAATAGCCGCCTCCCCCGCCACCTGATCCGCCATCTCCTGGGAATGCTGCACCACCGCCATTTCCCCCATCAATATTAAGAACATTCCCTCCGCCAATACCACCGGTACCGTCTGCATTGTCTCCGTTTCCAGCTCCACCAATACCGCCTCCTGCTCCACCTGCTCCACCGCCAATTACAGGATAGTAACCGCCACTAGCACCACCACCACCACCACCACCACCGGCAACGAGAATAACATTTGCATTTAATAAAACAGCACTACCGCCACCGCCTGAACTTCCGGATCCTGCATGACCCCCCGATCCAGCACCACCCATACCGCTTGTACCATATCCCCACGCAGTAATCACTCCACCCTGCCCGCCCATACCCACATAGATTGATAAAACATCACCGGGAAAAACTTTGACAAATGCTTCTACATACCCGCCTCCACCACCATTTCCATTCAGCGAATGGTTATGACTATTATTGCACCCGCCACCTCCTCCCCATACTTTGATCTTAATCCAGCAGGTGTTGGCAGGAACAGTCCATGATCGAATGCTTCCTGTGTAATAGAATGATGTGTCATTGGCAAAATGAGAATAATTGTCATTTATCAGATCCTCCCATATTGTACCATCCCATGATTGAAACACATTGCAATCGGTGTTATAAATAAGCAAACCAAGCGCAGGTGAAGCAATGGCATCGCGCTCCGTTGTGTTCATGCGCGGCACGAGTACCCCTTTTTTAGGATTCATCCCCGCGGCATCCACATCCAACAAAGCCGAACTATTGGGCGCTGCGCCTGTGGCGTTAATGCCTGTGCCCTGGGAAAACCCTTCGACTGCGCTCAGGGTGACAAAGACAGCAGGCAGCAGGCAGTAAGTAACTGCAAAAAGAACTGTAACGAAAAATAAATTTGTTGTTTTCATA
>SCSP01000012.1 GCA_004297845.1 Bacteroidota bacterium
GCACAACCCACAGGTACTTATACTTGATTATACCTCACTTTATTTTTCCATAGATGATATATCTGTCATTCATAAAGAATTTCCCGCAGTGAATATCATGGCCATTACTTCTCCCCAGAGCAAAAATGTTGTTTCAAAAGCTATGGAGAACGGTATTGTCAGCCACCTGCTGAAAGACTGCGGCAAGGATGAGATTATTGAAGCCATTTACAGTACTGCCAAAGGGCAAAAATTTTTCTGCGGAAAGATACTGGATATAGTATTGAAGGAAAAGGACATCATTACCTCCGAAGGAGTTTCCTGCGATGGGATAAAACTTTCTGCCAGAGAGATTGAGATCATACAAAACATTGCAGAAGGTTTGAGCAATAAAGAAATTGCTGAGCGCCTGTTCCTGAGCGTTCATACAGTAACTACTCACCGAAAAAATATAATGAGCAAACTGGGAGTGAACAACACTGCCGGACTTATGATGTATGCAATTCGTCAGAATCTTATTGAGCCGAATAAGTTTTTGTTCGCAAATTAAACTTCCCTTATTGCCACTATTGTCTTTATTTTTCTTATACCCTTTTTATGGTATTTTTTCTTTTTACACCTTTTAGGGTATTCTCAAAACTATAAATGCACATATCTTTGTTTAAAATCATTCTAAACAATAATAACACTTATAAAATTTATGAAATCATTTAAAATCAATATTTTATTGTTCTTAACTATTCTATCAGTTCAAGTTATATATGCACAAAACCCCGATTCAACTAAAAGCAATGAGCCATTTAATGCAGTAAGCACCATTATAGAAAAACCTCACGAAAACCCATTAGTGATTGGAGCTTACGGACAGTTAGATTTCAATCAGCAGTTTGGGGATACTGCACGACACAACGGAATCCTTGATGTACACCGCATGGTTATATTTATGGGATATAAGTTCAACAATCGCACTCATTTTGTAACTGAATTTGAATTTGAGCACGTAAATGAAGTATTGGTGGAACAGGCATTTCTCAATTATAAACTTGCGCGATGGGTTGATATTCGGGCAGGGCTCATGCTTATTCCAATGGGTATCATCAATGAGTATCACGAGCCGACCACATTCAATGGGAGTTTACGTCCAAACCTCGATAATAAAATTGTTCCCTCTACATGGCGAGAGATTGGTGCGGGTTTTACCGGAAAGATCGACAACGCCTCTTTAAAATATCAATTATATGTTATGAACGGATTCAACGGTTATGATACAGGCGGAAAATTCAAAGGCGATGATGGTTTGCGCGGTGGAAGACAGAAAGGAATAAAGTCTTATATGACTTCACCGGATATTTCTGCAAAATTAGATTACTTCGGAGTTAAAGGATTAAAGTTAGGAGCAGCAATTTATTCCGGTGCCAGCGAATCAAAACTCTTTGAAGGACTATGGAAAGAAGATACTCTGCAGAACAAACAGGCAAAAGCAGATTCTTCGGTAGTAGAGATAATGATGATGGGATTTGATGCCCGCTATGAATGGAAAGGGATAGAGGCGCGTGCTCAATACATCATCGCCAACCTGTCCAATACAGAAGAATACAACAAGCTAACTGGTAAAGACCTGGGATCATCCATGTCAGGATATTATTTTGAAGCAGGATACAATGTGCTACGATTGTGCAAAAAAACCGAGAACAAACTTATTATCTTCGCACGCTATGAAAATTACAATACGCACGCAAGTGTAGAATCCGGAACTGCTAAAAATGACGCATACAACCGTACAGATATAACTGCAGGGATAGGTTTTAAAGTGGCAAATGGCGCAGTTTTCAAAGCGGACTACCAAAACATGAGCAATGCAAAAAGCGGCAGTACTCCTAAAAATATGTTTAACATGGGTGTAGGCATCTGGTTCTGATATTGGAAAGAAGAGAATTCATAAAAAAAGGTTGTTTTGCCTGCATAGCAGTTGGGGCAGGAATCGCTTCCGCTTCACTTTCGTCATGCAGTACCATACCGATAATCCAGTCCACGGTAGATATTGACCGAATTGCATTTGATCCGGCAAACTTCGAAGAGGGCATCACTTCAATCCGGCTTCGCACAAAAAAATTCGAATATGATATTCTGGTGGTTAAAAGTACAAACGGCACCTACGCTGCCATCTACATGCAATGCACCCACAACAAATTTGACCTCTCCTCCAATAAAACTCAGATATTCTGCACTTCGCACGGAGCGGAATTTGATTTTGAAGGAAACGTAACCAAAGGTCCTGCTGTCCAACCATTAAAGACATTTCCTGTTATTTCTAAGGATGAAAAACTATTCGTACACCTTGTTTGAACTTTAACTAAGTTTGCGGAAAATACTTTTCCGTGATCCTCATAGCAGACAGTGGCGCCACCAAAACAGACTGGAGATTTATTGACAAGGATGGGAATATTTCCTCTTTTTCTACAGCAGGATTAAGCCCTCTTTTCTGGACAAGCAAAGAAATGGCAAATGAGATTAATAAGAAATTCCCAAAAGAGATCAAGTCAAAAGTCAAATCCCGATGGCTATCGGGACAAAAGTCAAAAGTGTTTTTTTACGGGACCAGCTGTTCTAGTATGGAAAGGATCAAAATAGTCAAAATTGCACTAAAGAAGGTTTTTCCGAAATCCAATACCATTATTAATCACGATATTCTGGCCTCTGCCCGTGCGCTGCTGGGAAATAAAACAGGGATTGCCTGTATTCTGGGCACAGGTTCCAATTCCTGTTATTACAATGGAAAAAAGATCACAGAGATCAAAGGAGGTCTAACCTATATTTTGGGCGATGAAGGCAGCGGAGCGCATATAGGGATAGCGTTCATAAAAGCGTTTTTAAATAATGAGTTGCCGGACAAAATCCATACAACATTCATCAAAAAATATCGTTTAACGAAAGACAAAATATTTGATGCCGTTTACAATAAAAAATATCCCAACCGTTATCTGGCATCCTTTGCGAAATTTGTGCACGAAAATATGGATGACCCTTTTTTACACAATCTGGTGCGGAATTGCTTTGCTGAATTCTTTGAAAAGACGATTTGCAAATACGCAAACTACCAGCAGGTTCCGGTAGGATTTGTGGGTTCTATTGCCAGTAATTTTGGAGATATTCTGCATGCGGTGGCAAAGGAAAAAGGAGTCAGCATTAACAAAATAATAAACAGTCCTATAGATGAACTAGTGAAATATCATTTACCCCTACCCTAAAGGCAACCGGAGGTTGCGACCGCAGGTCAATACACCTTCACCCTTTAGGG
>SCSP01000120.1 GCA_004297845.1 Bacteroidota bacterium
TTTAATTTCAAAATATCTTCCGGAAATGTTTTCAATTTTTTTCCTCGCAGGCTGAGGCGGTAGACGGAATTCGGGTTTTTGAGAGCGTCTTCCAGGTTGTCGTAAACGGGAGCAGAGAAGAGAGCAGCGGAGTCAAGGAGCTGGCCAAAGGCCACCCCGCCCCAGCCCTCCCCAAAGGGGAGGGAGAGAAGGACGATGATTGGAATAGTGATTCGGTAAAACAATTGCATTTATGAGATTTTTAGTTTTGCTTACGCCCTACAAGTCCTCCCCTTCGGGGAGGATTTAGGTGGGGTCGAGTATCTTCAATGATTTTTCTTTATCCCCGTCAATTGCTTTTTTCAGGGCATCCATGTTTTCGAATTTCTTCTCATCACGGAGCCTTTGCCTGAAAAAGATACGAATATTTTCGCCATATATCTCTTTGTCGAAGTCGAAGATATTAACTTCAACGCTTTTTGTGCCGTTTTCGCTTATGGTTGGATTAACGCCAATGCTCATCATGCCCTTGTACACTTTATTCTCAATTTCCACGGTTACGGCATAAATACCATCTGCAGGAATCAGTTTATATTTGTCTTCAACAACCATATTCGCGGTCGGGTAGCCAAGTTCTTTGCCAAGCCCTTTTCCCTTAATGACTTTACCTTTGATGGAGTATTCGTAACCCAAAAATTTATTGGCGGTCTTGATGTCGCCTCCTTCAAGCGCCTTGCGGATCTTGGTGGAACTGATCTCCACTTTGTTAACTACCTGCGCGGGTATCTTTTCCAGATCGAATCCGTAAACAGGTGCCAGTTTTTTCAATTGCTGAAACGAGCCCTCCCTGTTCCTGCCGAAATGATGGTTGTACCCGATGATGAGCTTCTTCACCTTGAGCTTGCTAACGAGGACGTCACGCACATATTCCATGTAGGTGATGCGTGAAAATTCTTTCGTAAAAGGATGTATGATGAGATGCTCCACTCCAAATTTCTCCAGCAGTTCCTTTTTCTCTTCTTCTGTGGAGAGCAGTTTCAGACTGTCATCATCCGGATGAAGGACCATGCGGGGGTGGGGATAAAACGTAAAAATGACAGACTCTCCATTGACGGATGCTGCGGCTTCTTTCAGCTGCTGGATGATCTTCTGATGCCCGAGGTGAACCCCGTCAAAGGTGCCGATGGTGACGGCAGCGTTTTTTGCTCCGGTGAATTTTTCTATGCCTTCGTAAACTTTCATTGGTCACAATCGTTAGTTGAAACTATGCGTTTTCAGCGCAAGCCTTTCAGGTTCTATGAATTTATATTTAGTCATGCTACGTAAAAATATTTTTTCAAGTCTTCCAGTGAGAATTTCATTCTCGTTCTTTCAAACCTCTGCACTTTCAGTGCAGAGTGATTTAGTTTCTTGTTATCAAATGTATGAAAATTACCTAATAATTTTTCCATTATGTTTTCTAAATAATGTTACTTTCGTTCACTCAAAAAACAGTTAAAGGTTAATCGTTTTCAATGGCTAGAATCAATACTAAAACGGGGAAAATTATCGAACGGCAAGAATTTTCCGGAACTAATCCGGAAAAGCAACTTCAACAATATGTTGAAAAATTCTTGTATGAACATTTCCAAACTTATCATCTGAAGAGTTTTTATAAAATTCCTGGAGGAGAAATAGATACGCTTGCAATTACAGAAGATGGGAATCCAGTAATTATTGAATATAAACATAAGAAAGAGGAAACTATTTTAAATCAAATTGTTTTTTACTACGATTGGCTTCATGAACGGTCAGCTAAATATGAATTTGAAAGAATTGCTAAAGAAAATAAACAAACAAAAAAGATTAATGTAGATTGGTCGAAAATCAGATTAATTTGCATTGCAAAAGAATATTCTAAATGGGATATTTCCCTCATTAAACACATTGATACTGACATAGAATGTAACTCTTATACTTATCATAAAGATGAATTAGACATTCATCTTGACCCAATTATTAATCAGAATAAAAAACAGAAAAACACAGAACACACTAAAATCCATTCGACAAAGGAACTCACTTTAGATATTCACAGGAACAAAGCTGATGAAGAATGGAAGAAAATATTAGACATTGTTAGAGACGGAATCTTATCTCTTGGTGATGATGTGACAGAAGGATATGCTCCTGAATACATTAAATATTATGTGAAAACTACTTTTGCTGATATTCATGTAAGAAAAAAGAAGTTAATTATTCAGTTGAGAATAAATTCAAAAACCTTTCATGATCCTAAAAGACTTTCTAAAGATATTTCCAATAGAAACTGGACTACCAATAGAGAAGTAAAATTGGAAAATAAAGCACATATTAAATATGTAATTGGACTAATAAAACAAGCATATAAATATCAAGTATCATGACTTAGTAGTGGCTGATTTAGAAGATGTATTAACTAATAATCTTAATCAATATAAAATATATGACACAATTAAAAGGAAAAATCTCTCAGATCATCGGTGCGGTGGTTGATGTTTCATTTCACGGAGAAAAGGTGAAACTCCCTAACATTTTGGATGCGATGGAAGTAACCCGTCCGGATGGAGTGAATGTGGTGCTTGAGTGCCAAACGCATATCGGTGAAGATACTGTTCGCGCCATTGCGATGGACTCCACAGACGGACTCAGCCGAGGTGCAGAAGTTCGCTCTTCCGGTTCTGCTATCCGGATGCCGATCGGTGATAAGATCAACGGTCGTCTTTTCAACGTGGTAGGCGAAGCAATTGACGGACTTCCGCAGGTAGAAAAACAAAACGGATATGCCATTCACCGCAATCCTCCTAAATACGAAGACCTTTCAACATCATCAGAGATCCTTTTCACCGGAATTAAAGTCATTGACCTTCTGGAGCCTTATGTAAAAGGCGGAAAGATCGGTCTGTTTGGTGGTGCGGGAGTAGGAAAAACAGTTTTGATCCAGGAATTGATCAACAACATTGCAAAAGGATACGGAGGACTTTCGGTTTTCGCAGGAGTAGGAGAGCGTACCCGCGAGGGGAACGATCTTTTGCGCGAAATGATCGAAGCAGGAATTATGAATTACGGAGATGCGTTCAAGCACTCCATGGAAAAAGGCGGATGGGATCTTTCAAAAGTAGATATGGAGAAACTGAAAGAGTCCAAAGCCACTTTTGTGTTCGGACAGATGAACGAACCACCGGGAGCGCGTGCGCGCGTGGCGCTTTCAGGATTAACAGTGGCAGAATATTTCCGTGACGGTGATGAAAAATCAGGCGGACGCGATATTCTTTTCTTCATTGACAATATTTTTCGTTTCACACAGGCAGGTTCAGAGGTGTCAGCGCTTCTCGGACGTATGCCTTCGGCAGTAGGATACCAGCCCACCCTCGCATCCGAAATGGGTGTGATGCAGGAGCGTATCACTTCTACCAAACGCGGTTCCATCACTTCCGTACAGGCGGTTTACGTGCCTGCGGATGACTTGACCGATCCTGCACCGGCAACTACCTTTGCCCACTTGGATGCAACCACGGTATTGAGCCGTAAGATCGCTGAGCTTGGAATTTACCCAGCGGTGGATCCTCTGGATTCTACCTCACGCATTTTGACTCCTGCCATTGTAGGAAAAGAACATTATGAGTGCGCACAGCGTGTTAAAATGATCTTGCAGCGTTATAAAGAACTGCTCGATATCATCGCCATCCTCGGAATGGATGAGCTTTCTGATGAAGATAAATTGGTAGTAAGCCGTGCAAGACGCGTTCAGCGGTTCCTGTCGCAGCCTTTCCACGTAGCGGAAGCTTTCACAGGCCTCAAAGGCGCACTTGTATCCATTGAAGATGCCATCAAAGGCTTCAATATGATTCTCAACGGTGAAGTGGACGACCTGCCCGAAGCAGCATTCCACCTCGTAGGAACTATTGATGAAGCGAAAGAGAAAGCGAAGAAGATAATGGCGGAAGCGAAATAAATCACCTCTCCCCCCTTCCCCCTCTCCTCAGGGAGAGGGGGAGAAAATACAAAGCCCGACAGAGATGTTGGTTCTTTTTTATTTGATGGTGTTGGCTGTTTTATCCCCCGCGGGAGGGGGCAGGGGGAGGTGTTCCTTTGCATTCAAAATCCTTTTGGATGTTCCCCTATCAAAGTCTTGTATCGCGCTTTGTTTTGTACTTTAGTTCTGCAAAATGCTCGATTAAGCTTTGGCTGTTAGATTTTTGTCATATCCCCAAAGGCTTCAATCAAATGACCCAGTTGTTAACGAAAAATAAATTATATAAAAAATGGTATATGTAATTATTTCTGTAGCAGCAATCACAGTATTGTACTTGATTTTTATTAGTTTGCAAAAGGTTTTAGCAGTTGGCATTGTATCTACTGTAAATGGAAACATTGCAACTAAATTAATTTATGAAAAAAGTAACAAAAAGCCATTATATGCTATGGCATTGTGTTATGCAGTAAAAGTAAAATGGCTACTTCTTAGTGAACCAGATTGGGCAGAAGAAATATTTGATACCCATGTGATATACCGCCACAAAATGCTTTTGTGATGCCATACCCATAAAAGGGAGGGGAAGTTTAGGATCGCAATGGTAGCCTTTGGGATAAAGTGAATGCGGAACCACGTATCCCAGCATTCCATATTGCATCACTTCGGCAAAGCCCTTTGGCAGGTTTTTAAGAATCACTTTTCGGAGTTCGGAAACTGCTGCTTTGCGGTCTGCCGGAAGGCTGTTGATATAGGTTTCAGGAGTTGCAGCTTTTGATTGCATTTATTTACCCGAATTTACTGAATAACAATTTTTCCCGTTACAACGGCACCGGTTGCATTTTCAACCTTGTAAAAATAAACCCCGGCATTTAAATTTCCGCGTTCGAGGGTAGTTTTTTCGTTGAGAATGGTCTGTGTGCGGATGGCGCGGCCGTAGAGGTCGTAGAGAACAAATACAAAATCCCCCCGGTCTGCCGGAGGCAGACCGACCCCCTTTGCAAGGGGGAGATTAACAGCCAATACAGCCGACTCGCTGAAAGGATTCGGATAAATCTGACACTTGTAATCTGCAACCTGTAACTCGTTTGTTCCTACGAATTGCAGAATTTTTATACCGTAATCTTCCACCTGCCCTTTGATAAGCGCAGTGCACGACTGTTGGTTTGCTCCGGAGTTTTCGGAAGATACACGCATACGGAGCAGGGTGTTGTAAATACCTACCCCCATTGGGATCGAAATGTTTCCGGATGGGTTTATGGAAGTTAAGGAAGTAAATACAAGTTCGTTCAACTCTGTGAAGAGTCCGTTCTTGTTAAAGTCTATCCACACTTTCGTGTCTTGCGTGAGTGTGGGGCAGGTTTGAATGGAGATGGGGTAGGATTGTCCTTCGGAAAGAGTTGCCTGTGCATCGCAGGAATAATCCCTGTACCCGTCAATAGCATCGGCAGATGAATTGTTGATCGTGCCTAACTGCACTTTGTAAATTCCGTACCCGCAGCAATAGGAAAATGTAGAGGGCTGGCAGGACGGGGCAATGGGAGTATTTCCAAGCGTAACATCTATGTAATTTATTTTTACCAGCGTATTGTTCCCGTTTCCGTTTGTGGCAAGAAGGGAAACAGAATAGGTGCCGCTGGCCGTGTAGGAATGAATCGGATTCTGAGAATTAGAAACACCCCCATCGCCAAAATTCCAGGTCCATAGGGTGGGAACATTTTGTGATTGATCGGTAAAAGTTATTGTACCGGAACAGGAAACCGTATCATCTGCGCTGAACTTTGCAACAGGTGGGTTCGTATTGGGTTTTACGTAAAGGGCATAATCTTCCGCCTGCCCGAATTGAGGATTGCCGCAGGGAGTGGGTACGGGCTGCAGGCTGTGATCGGCCGAAACACGCATGCGCAGGGGCGTGTTGAGTGTTGTTGAGCCGGGAATAAAAATCGTTCCGCTCGCTATCGAAGAATTATCTGCAGAAAAGACCAGCTCGTTTGCCGGGTTAAATGTGCCATCGTTGTTGAGATCGATCCACACCCGTACGTTATGACCGGAGGGCGTGAGCGTTGAAACAGAAACAGAGTAGGTCTGCCCGGTGGTTACTGTATCTAATCCGCAGGAAAAATCCTTGTACCCCTCACTTCCATCGGCCGAGGAGTTGTTGATGTTGTGAAACTTAAAATTGGTGATGCCGAATCCGCAGCACCAGGCGGTGGTAGTTGGTGTGCATACTGCCGGAATAGGCCCAACGCCAAGATTCACTGTGATATAATTTGGCTTGCTGAGCGTGTTGTTCCCGTTTGCGTTTGTTGCCGTCAAAGAAACGGAGTAGATTCCGCTTGCCGTGTATGTGTGTGTGGGATTTTGCAAGGTGGAAGTGCCTCCATCGCCAAAATTCCAGAGCCACCCGGTGATGCTGTAAAAGGACTGGTCGGTAAAACTCATCGCCCCCGAGCAGCTGGAAGTAGGATTTGCCGTGAACTGTGCAGTGGGCGGCCCGTTGGGCGCAAACGTGAATTTCATGTTGGGGCGCAGTGTGGAAGGAATTCCCGATGTCTGCGAACAAACATTACTCAGGTCTTGCTGGTAGTAGCTTGCGCTGTTGTAGCCGGTGGTGGTATAAAACATTTCTGCGTTTTGCGACCAGCTGCTGTTGTTGAAACAGGTTTCTACCAGGATATTGGAAGTGCCGTTCCAGGCAAAAGGCGTTGAAAAAGTATGCGTATTCCATCCGGTTACATCGCTGTAGTTTTGAGGTCCGTATACGGTTACAAACCCGCTCATGTCAAAAGGTGCAGCAGTAGTGGTGGCAGTAGTTGTTTTCAGGAGGATGGTAAACCCATTCAGGGGTATTCCACCGGGCACACTTACCTGAAAGGAAAGCGCTGAAATATTTCCTGCGGTCATCCCGGCTGCAGTCAGTTCCGAAGCAGGAATCAATATCTGGTGTTTTGCCCCCCAGTAATAATTTCCGTACGGAGCGGGATAGACGCTGTTCATATTCACACTCGTACCTGTCCCGATAGTTACTGTTGATTGCGCAAATAAATTTCCTTCCGGCCGATCTGCTGAGAGCAAAGAAATACAGCCTGAAAATACAATCAGGAAGGTCCGCCCCAGGGTTGGGCAGGCAAAAAAATTGTGTTTCATGTGAATGAAATTTTTTAGAAGAAGGTTCATTTTGATAACAATATGACAGAGGCGATTCATTGGGGTGAGTTTTCTACGAAAAAGTACAATTTTTAGTTACAATACATACTATGCTATTTTCGAGATATTTTTGGATCGTTTCAACCCCGGAAGACAAGTTTTCATATCTTTGCGGAACTTTACTGAGTTAATTGTCCCGAAGGGAAGCCTTCGGCATCATCAGGAATCGCAAGTCCCTCCATTTTGTCAGACGATTAACTAATAGCAAATAGCAATTAATATTTAACAAAATTTAAAGTCCCACTCAGGAATGAATAATAATAATAACATTCGCAATCTGGCCAAGAAAAAAAATAGCAAAGAAGCAGGGAAAAGAAGTTTTACGATGAACGAAAATCAACCACGGAAACCCTTTTCAACTTCAAAATACGTGACCGGCATTGCGGATATCACCTCCACCGGAGCCGCCTACATTGAAGTAGAAGGATCGGATCAGGATGTTTATGTGGCGCAGCGAAACACTCTCAACGCCATGGATGGCGACAAAGTGAAAGTGCGGCTGTCGTTCAATAAAAAAGGCAAAAAGCCCGAAGGTGTTATTGAGGAAATTGTTCAGCGGGCAAAAACGGAATTTGTTGGAACCGTGCAGTTGTCCAAAGACTTTGCGTTCCTGATCCCTGACAGCCACAAAATATCTTTCGACCTGCATATTCCGCTCGATAAAATAAACGGGGCCACGAACGGGATAAAAGCTGTCGGAAAAATGACCCGTTGGGCTCCCGGAAAAAAAAATCCGCAGGGAGAAATTGTGCGCATATTGGGCGTGGCGGGTAAGAACGATACAGAGATTCACGCCATCCTAGAAGAATACGGCTTGCCCTACACCTTTCCAAAAGAAGTGGAAAAAGCGGCCGACCATATTTCCACCGAGATTACCAAAGAGGAAATTTCCAAACGGAGGGATTTCCGCAGCATCACCACCTTCACGATTGATCCGGTGGATGCAAAAGATTTTGACGATGCCATTTCGGTTCAAAAGTTGAAGAATGGTCTTTGGGAAATAGGAGTGCACATTGCGGATGTGGCGCATTATGTAAAAGAAAATACTCCGCTCGACAAAGAAGCATATACACGCGCAACATCTGTTTATTTAGTTGACCGGGTAGTTCCAATGCTGCCCGAAAATCTTTCGAACGGACTTTGCTCGCTCCGTCCCAAGGAAGAAAAACTTTGCTTCTCCGCTGTGTTCGAAATGGACGATAACGCGCAAGTGCGGGGGCGATGGTTTGGAAGAACCGTAATTAATTCCGACAGACGTTTCACCTACGAAGAAGCGCAGCAGGTGATCGAAACCGGCAAAGGAGATTTTTCGGATGATATCCTTTTGCTGAACTCGCTTGCTAAAAAACTTCGTGCGGAAAGATTTAAAAAAGGCAGCATCGCCTTTGACAAGCTGGAAGTGAAATTTCACCTGGATGAGAACGGAAATCCCACCGGAGTGTTTTTCAAAAAGATGAAAGCTGCTAATTTACTGATTGAAGATTTTATGTTGCTGGCGAATAAGTGTGTGGCGGAGTTTTGCTCACCCCCTCAACCCCCAACCCCCTCTCCCCGGGGAAAGGGGGCAACAGCTCCTTTTGTTTATAGAGTTCATGATAAACCCGATGGAGATAAACTGAAAGCATTTGCGGAGATAGCAGCACGTTTTGGATACAAAATAAATCTGAAGAACGAAATAACTGTTGCCGAAACAATCAACAAAACGCTGAAAGACTGTGCAGGAAAACCCGAATCAAGCATGATAGAGATACTTGCCATACGCACTATGGCAAAAGCGATTTATACGTCAAAAAACATCGGGCATTACGGGCTCGGTTTCAAGCACTACACGCATTTCACTTCTCCCATCAGAAGGTATCCGGATGTAATGGTGCATAGATTATTGGAGAAACAACTTGCTGCCTCTCCCCCTCCTCTCTCTCCTCGAGGAGAGGGGTTGGGGGTGAGGCTGGAAGATCAATGCAAACATTCTTCCCAACGCGAAAAACTTGCTGCAGATGCGGAACGTGCGTCTACCAAGTACAAACAGGTGCAGTACATGAACAGCAGGGTGGGAGAGGAGTTTGAAGGAATGATCTCTGGCGTAACGGAGTGGGGAATTTTTGTGGAACTCACCGACAACCGTTGTGAAGGGCTGATACGCATCAAAGATCTTCGGGACGATATTTACTTCATTGACGAGCAGAACTATTGCCTGATAGGACGAAAATCAAAACGCAAACTTTCATTAGGCGATAAAGTGCGAATAGAAGTGCTTAGCGCTGATATGATAAAGAAACAACTGAACTTTGCACTGGTGGGGTGATCAGCTGTGTGTCGTCAGGTCTTTCGATCTGACGATCTAATTTTTCCTGTCATTGGCACTATTTCAGCAAGTTCAAATAGAAATAATTCGGAGTTATCAGAAAAAATAATTTCACTTTAATCCCAACTCTTTTTTCTGTTTTTCGTCAATCGCTGAAGGAGAATCCAGCATCACATCACGCCCGGAATTATTTTTAGGGAAAGCAATATAATCGCGGATATAATCTTCGTTGTTGATTATCATAGAGCAAAGGCGGTCAAAGCCAAAGGCGATTCCTCCGTGCGGAGGAGCTCCAAATTCAAAAGCGTTGAGGATGAAACTGAATTTTTGTTCGGTTTCTTCTTTGGTCAGACCCAATACCTTGAACATCTGCTGCTGCAGTTCTTTGTTGTGAATGCGGATAGAACCACCGCCAACTTCCACTCCGTTAATTACAATGTCGTAAGCATTGGCTTTGGGTGCGACCTTATCCTTGTCCTCTCCGGGGGAAAGGGAGTTAAATAATGCCATGTCTTCATTTTTGGGTGATGTGAAAGGATGGTGCATGGCAAACCAGCGCTGTTCTTCTTCGTTCCATTCTAAAAGCGGAAAATCAACAACCCACAGACATTCAAATTTATTTTTATCGCGCAATCCCAGTTTACTTCCCATTTCCAGTCTGAGTTCTCCCAGGGCTTTTCTTGTTTTTGCTTCCGGACCTGCAAGAATGAGAATCAGATCGCCTGCTTTTGCAGAGGATTTCTCAGCAATTTTTCTCAGTGATGCTTCATCAAAAAACTTATCGAAAGAAGATTTTAAAGTTCCGTCAGCGTTGTATTTAATGTAGCCCAATCCGCCAGCACCGATCTGAGGGCGCTTTACCCATTCAGTCAGCTCGTCCAATTGCTTGCGGGTGTATTCAGCACAACCTTTTGCACAAATCCCTCCAACTAATTCAGCGTCATCATATATTTTAAAACCTTTTCCGCGTACGACCTCACCCCCGTCACCTCTCCCGGAGGAGAGGGGAGAAGAAAGGTCTGCAATTCTCATTTCAAATCTAATATCCGGTTTGTCAATTCCATAATACTTCATCGCGTCAGCATAAGTCATTCTGGAAAACACAGGCAATTCAAGTCCTCGCACTTTTTTAAACACCTGCTTCACCATTCCTTCGAACATTTGCAATACATCTTCCTGCTCCACAAAACTCATTTCGCAGTCAATCTGGGTGAACTCGGGCTGGCGGTCTGCACGCAAATCCTCATCGCGAAAGCAACGAACTATTTGGTAGTAACGGTCAAACCCGGAAACCATCAGCAACTGCTTAAAGGTTTGGGGCGATTGAGGCAGCGCGTAAAATTCTCCCGGGTTTAATCTGGAGGGTACTACAAAATCCCTTGCTCCTTCAGGAGTTGATTTGATAAAGAAAGGGGTTTCTACATCTGTAAAACCGTTAGAGTCAAAATATTCCCGTACTGCCCGACCTACCTTATGACGCTGTAATAAGTTATTTCTTAAAGGAGTTCTTCTCAGATCGAGATAGCGGTATTTCATCCTTAGCTCATCTCCCCCGTCTGTTTCATCTTCAATGGTGAATGGAGGAGT
The DNA here is from genome assembly GCA_004297845.1 of Bacteroidota bacterium. GTDB lineage: Bacteria > Bacteroidota > Bacteroidia > Palsa-948 > Palsa-948 > Palsa-948. The sequence continues at coordinate 11,070 of SCSP01000120.1, forward strand.
CCTCGATTCGTTGAGTATCTCTAACTTATCTACAATGATCTCAATTTCGCCTGTGGGTATTTTTAAATTTTTACCGGATCGTTCAGTTACTTTTCCTGTTGCCCGTAAAACAAATTCCCTTCCAAGTTTTCTGGCCTGATTGCATAGTTCTTTATTCGTGTCCATGTTAAACACGAGTTGCGTAATTCCATACCGATCACGCAGATCAATAAAGGTCATTCCACCCAAGTCCCTGGAATGTGCAAGCCATCCGCAAAGCATGACGGTTTGTCCGGCATTTTTTATTGTGAGTTCACCGCAGGTGTGGGTACGAAGCATACATTAAATTGAGAAGCGAAGTTAAGCAAAATGCTTTTCCTTGCAACGGGTACGAAAGCAAACGGGTGTATCTCAAAACTCACTTTTATCTGTCAATTTTTAATCCCAGCTTTACACCGATAGTGACTTTTTGATTCTCGGAAAAGGCCATTACAAAATCTATCCTTGCCAGGTTAAGTTTTTCCATTCCAAAGAATACTTCTGTATAATTTTGAATCTTTTCGGTGCAGAGATAATGCACTCCCGCCAGTTCGTTCACTTTTAGTTTTCTTAATAGAGGGAGTTTATTCAGGATGAATCCTGAAAAATCATGCTCGTAATGTGCCTCTATGAACTTATCACGGGTGCTGTAAGTATAATAATCCAGCATCTGGAAATCGGAGAAATCAAAATTGGAAAAAATGGTTTTGTTGCCGGAGAAATGATAGTGGTCCATTAACTCCATTTTGCCGCTGTTCAGGAATTTTCCTGCGGAAACGAGGTAAGTTGCCTTGCCGAGGAGTTTGAAATTCATTCGGTCAGTTATGCCAACTTTCACAAGATCGTAGTTCACATCAGAACTCAGTAATGAATTAATTCCTTTCCTATATTCAAGATGCAGCGTTGGATACGCAGAGCCATACACCCATTTCTCATCCGGACGAGCGATGTATTTCTGCTTATATCTCAATCGGAGGTTTATGCGCAGTTCTATGGCTTGATTGCGTGTGAAAGAAGTAGCGCTGTCTTGTATGGGGGAAAGCGGGTCGTTGGAAGAATATACTTTATGATTTTCAGCAACAGGGAACAGCACAAAATCAGAGGTATTCATAAGCGGAGAACGGTCGGAATATTCCAGAAAACTTTTCAAATAAATTCCATTTACAAGTTCTGAGTTATAAGAAAGTTTCAAAAGATCCTTTTGGTACAGCTTCATATAATTGCTTTCGTCCAGCAAGGTGTAAAGGGTATTCACCAAAGGTGAAATTGGTTTCCTCTCCGAGAACTGAATGGTTTGCCTGCCTCCTTCTACCGCTGTATGGCTGAATTTCTTCGGATTAAACTCGTACAGAAATTTTGCACTTGCATTGATCCGTTTGCCGGAAAAGCCATAAGAGACTGCCATCGTTTTGTAGAATCGTTTTTTTCGTTCATATTTTCTTTGTATTTCCAATTCCGATCCCAGCACAAGCCCTTGCACCGTATTGAACTGCACGCTTTGTATCAGCGGGGAAAAAGATATATTTCGTTTTTTGTATCGGTTCACCTGTTCATATCCGAACAGAAAATCCATTGGCTCAAACCTATTCGTTTTCTTGTCCACCGAATCCAGAAAGGGTTTGGACTCATGGATTACCTGTGCGCTGTCCTTCTTTTTATAATCAACGAACTCTTCCTGTGTAAGGGGAACGGGGCGTGCTTCTACCCAGTAAAGCGAATCTTTTTTATTGGCATCCTCTTCCACCTTCATCATTTCACCGGAAGAAAAACCCTTGTTTATTTTTTTTTCCTCTTTCTTTTTTTGCTTCAGTTCTTTGGGGAGAAGCGTGGCGGTGGTTGCTTGTTCAACAGGTGCAAACGGAATCGGATTCTTTACTGAAAGATCGGGCTTCATATTGTATTTTGAATGAATGCTGAGGTACCATCCGTTCCCTTTAAAAGCAAAAATGGAAAAGCTGAACGTGAGTTTGTTTGAGAAAAGCATCCATACTTCGGAGAAGGCTGTTTCCCCCTCTCCTGAAGGAGAGGGGTTGGGGGTGAGGCGAGATGGGGCTGTGGATGAGATGACAGGCAAATGAACCTGATTTATCCTGAGCGTATCCACCACTTCAATTCCTGCATCTTTCACTAAATACAAATCCGTGCTGTGAATACGCCAGGTGGTTTCGCAGATGTAAATAGTGCCGCGGAATACAGGATCGTGAGTCCGTTTGGGAATGACCTCCACTTTGTTTACGAGTTTTCCGTTCTCAAAAAATGATCCTATGAGATGATACTTGTAGTAAAACATGGCCCCTTCTGCAATGGGCGAAACAAAACCCCTCTTGGCGATTACCTGCACATTCACCACGTTCTGATAAAAATTTAAAAGCAGATCCGTGGTTCGGTTAAAACTGAATGCCTTGCTGTTCCCGCTTACTTTGGATGAGATCATCTTCTCATATACTTTGTCCGGCTGTTTGAAATAAAATTTGGAAACAGATTCGGAGAGGTAAAAGATGCCCGTCTTCGGGTCAATATCTCCTTCCGCATTCACATCAAATCCCATGAACTTTTTGGGATAGCTTTTCATGCGCTGCAATCCTTTGATATACACATCGCAGGAATAGGATTCTATCTGGTTCAGGTAATACTTCCGCATCCTGATCGCCTTGCGCATCACCTCGCAGGCAGGATCTTCCCCACTGGCGTTTATGGTTACAGTACCGATCTCATAGGGCTGAGGTTCCATTTTTACGTGGAGGATTATTTTTTCATCTGCTCCTTCAACTTTTACTTTCTCCGTATGTGTTTTGTAGCCGATGAACTGAAAAACGAGATCGTGCTCGCCTACAGGAAGCTCTATAGAATAATTTCCTTCCTTGTTGGTAGTAACACCCTGCGTGGTACCTCGGAGATATACACCGGCAAAAGGGAGCGCCTCCTTATTTTCATCGGTAACCTTTCCGGATACAGTGGCTGCCTTTCCTCCTTGAGAGAACAGAACCAACAAGGCTAAAAAAATTATTCGGCTTTTAAGACAATCCATTACTTTTGGGATTCGCGAAAACGAATTACGTTGAGTACAAAATTACGAATACTGATTGCATTGATTGCAAGTATACTCTCCCCTCTTCTTTGGAATTGGGATGGGGCCGGGGCAAATGCCCAAATCACCGACAATTTCTCCGATGACAATTTTACTTCTTCTCCTGTTTGGGCCGGGAACGATACGGATTTTATAGTGAATACAAGCAAGCAATTGCAGCTTAATTCCTCAGGCACATGCACCAGTTACCTGAGAACATCCAATCCCCAACCCCTTAGTGATTGCGAATGGAATTTCTGGATTCGTTTGAATTTTTCTCCTTCCTCAAGCAACGATGCAAGGGTTTATCTGGTTTCCAATCAAGCTGATCTGTCGGCAAGTCTGAATGGGTACTATTTGCAGTTCGGTGAAACACTGGCAAACGACCAGGTTGAATTGTTCCGACAATCTGGAACAAGCTCCGCCTCTGTGTGCCGGGGAACAACGATCATTGCAAATGCATTTTCCATCCGTGTAAAAGTTACGCGAGACAATACAGGGCTTTGGAAATTATTCATCGATCCTACAGGCGGGACAAATTATATGCAGGAAGCAAACGGAACGGACAATACATACACTTCCACTTTCTGTTTTGGTGTTCTCTGCAAGTACACCAGTAGCAACGCAACAAATTTCTTCTTCGATGATTTCTATATTTACGCTCCACCGGATATTATTCCTGCCTCGCTTGATTCCGTAAAAGTAATTTCACAAAATAAAATTGATGCTTACTTCAGCGAGAATCTAAGCGCTGTTTCTTCTCAAACCATAGCTAATTATTCCGTGAACAAGGGCATTGCATTTGCGACAGCTGCAAAACAGGATACTATAAATCCGAAATTGGTTCACCTTACTTTCGGAACCGCTTTTACGAGCGGGCAGTATTATACGCTCACCGTTACAGGGGTGCAGGACCTTGCAGGAAACAATACGGTCAACGCCACAAATATTTTTCTTTACTTCAGTCCGCAGGCAAATGACATACAGATCAATGAAATAATGGCTGATCTCTCTCCTGTTCCAAATAATTTACCCGCACATGAATACATAGAACTTCATAACCGAACCAATTTTCCTGCAACACTTAAAGGCTGGACGCTTTCGGATGCATCCGCTACTGTAGCCATTCCCGATATCATCGTACAGCCGGACAGTTTTTATGTGCTCACTTCAACTGCAGGGTCATCTGCCTTCAGCGGGATTCAGGTTGCCGGAATTTCTTCTTTCCCTTCATTCAACGACTTGGGTGATGATCTTGTGTTGAAAGATGCCTCCGGAAAAATTATTTCAATCGCATTTTATCGTCCTGACTGGTACAATGATCCATTGAAAGAAAACGGAGGATGGGCGCTGGAGCAGAGGGATCCCAACAGTCCCTGCGGAGGAAAAACAAACTGGAGAGCCGCTGCGGATAATTCCGGGGGAACACCCGGAAGAAAAAATTCTGTTTACGGTTCAGTTCCGGATATTATTCCTCCCACCGTTTCTCACGCAACAATTATTTCGACAAACAGTATTCATCTGTTTTTTGATGAGTACATGGATAGTGCCACCTTAATTTCCCTTTCCTCCTACTCGGTTGATAATGGCATGGGAAATCCCATAGCTGCAAATCCTGTAGAGCCGGATTATACAAGTGTAACGCTTACGCTCAGTTCCCCTATTCCGGCAGGAACCATTTACACTATCAGCGTGAGTGCGGTAAAAGACTGTGCCGGCAACGCAATTGCTTTGGAAAACACCGTGCAGTTTGCCGTTCCTGAGCCTGTTTCAGCCAATGATATTGTGATCAATGAAATTATTTTCGATCCCAAAGAATTTGGAGTGGAATGGGTGGAAATTTACAATCGTTCGAACAAAATAATTGACCTGAAAGAAGTTTTTATTTGCTCACCAGATAACAGCGGAAATCTTACCGGGATAAATCAGATTGCGCCAAACGGCTATTTGCTGCTTCCTCAGCATTATATTGTTCTGAGTACTGATGCCGATGCGATAAAAGCCCAGTACAACGCTATAAATTCTAATGGATTTATTGATATGAATTCTATTCCTTCCTTAAACAACGACAGCGGCCATGTGATGCTTATAAATTTTTCTCAGGCAGTAATCGATCATCTGGATTATCACTCCGAATGGCATTTGCCCTTGCTCAACAACACCAAAGGAATTTCTCTGGAGCGGGTTAATTATGAAAATGCAACACAGGATGAAAACAACTGGCACTCTGCTTCTGAAAGTGCCGGAGGCGCAACACCTGCTTACCAAAACTCACAATACACTACAGGCGAAAGCGGAACGGAAATAACCATTTCTCCTGAAGTTTTCTCTCCCGACAATGACGGCTACAACGATGTTCTCAGCATCTCCTACACATTTGATACTCCAGGCATGGTTGGCAATGTGCAGATTTATGACTCGCGCGGAAGATTAGAAAAAACATTGGTGCACAACGAGTTGCTTGCCACATCAGGAACATTTTTCTGGGATGGAATCACGGATGAAAAATTAAAAATCCGAATCGGCATTTATATAATTTACTTTGAAGCTTTTGATGCCAAAGGCAATGTGAAAAAGTACAAGAAGACCTGCGTGGCGGGCGGGAAGTTCTAAGCAAACAAAAAACAAAAAGCCCGTTCACTTTCGCAAACGAACCTTTTGTGTTTAATAACAAACTCTATCAGAACGTGATCACTTTTTTTACATCCTCTTCCTTAGAATTGGAGATGCTGAGTATATAAACTCCTTTTCCGTAGGCGGAAATATTTATCTCTTTGGAATAGGCTCCAACAAAATTGCTCAGTGCTTCCTCATATATTGCCTGTCCGAATGTGTTGGAAATTTTCACACTGTAGTTATCAGCACGGGCAGTATTGAATGAGGCGGTAAACACTCCGTTGCCTGGATTCGGATACACAACCAGCGAGTTGATTACCGTAATATCGTTGATGCCCGTAGAGGTGCAGGTATCCAGTGCCGAAACCAATACCCCGGGTGATGCACAGGGGTTCTGCTGCACTTTCCAGTCGTAGAAGAAATAATAATAAGCAGTGCCCACATCATTACCTGTAATGGAAACCACACCTGAAGTGTTGTACGGATAGGAAGCGCCTGCAGTGTTGCGGTATAAATTGGCAGGATTGGGGGAGTGTAAAAAATATCCGGTGCCGGCAGGCAGATCGAAATTCAGTGTAACTGCATTCAGTCCTGTTGGAATATTTACGGTGGCCGTTTTTACAATAATCCCTGCGGCATCCATCACCTGGATGGTGTGGTTTCCTGCTGCGCTGGCATAAGTTGCAACAGATACTAATCTGCATGATTTAAGCACATCGAAATATAATCCATGTGTAACAGTGGCCGTAAAAGTGGTTCCGGCTCCCAGGGTGTTATCCGGTTCTCCTTCCGCTTTTACCGCGTTGGGAGTCATCTCGGCTACCCAAAAATCCGTAGTGCCAACAACGGTAGGATTATACGTATTTCCTGTATTCACCATAGCTCCGTTGTAATTGTACCAATTCAACGCTCCGCTTCCAGCAGGTGTAGCGGAAAGATTGGCAACTCCGTTGGAACAGATGTTATCATTCACGCCTGTGGGCGCAGTGCCGGCAAGATTTACAGTAATGTATCCGGTTTTAACAATGTTATTATTTCCATTTGCATTTGTCGCTGTCATGGAAACAGCATAGGTTCCGCTTGTGCTGTATTTGTGAATCGGATTTTTCAAAATAGACGCTCCTCCGTCACCAAACCACCATGCCCAGGAAGTAGGGAACAGCGCAGACTGGTCGCTGAAATTAATAATGCCATCACAAGTAGTGGTGGTGTTAGCCATGAAATCTGCTACGGGTGGTAAGGCAAGAGGCGTGCCGGGAGAACTACTGAATGCTGATTGTTTAATGTTTTTGTTTGAATCATCCTGTATGAAAGCAACTACACCAATCTGAGGCTTGCTGTAAATATAGGCGGGGATTTTTTCTTTGAAACTGATCGTCTTTTTTTGTCCGGAGGTCCAGGCGGTTGCAAGCGCTGTTCCGTTTGCATTCGGATACATTTTACGCATCACGTTATAAAATACTTTTTCTCCGTTGGATCCGGGAGCGTTTGCGAACGTGATGGTCTTTTCGATCATTGCAATACGTACTCTTGGAGTGGTCATGTTCGTGTTTTGTGTGCAGGTTATTTCGCAATTGATATAAATAGAATCGTTGGCAGCATTGAACCAGTGATCCAGTTTCATTGAAAATGGCGATGGCAGCGCGTATTCCGAATTAATGTTTGTCTGAGTTACTACGCCTGGCGCTCCAGCCGCAACATTCCCATTCAGTCTCGCATCCGGCACCCCCGATACTCCGTAATAGGTTACGCGGGTAGTAACATCAGCGGTATTTTGCGCGTTCATGGGGTCTGTTCCAGGCCAACTCACCTGATATTTCAGGGAAGCTGCTTTAGTTGTGTTTGTGCTAAGCAGCGCGTTAAATGAGGGATTTGCCGATGCACAAGGCCCGCAGGATGCCTGCGTGAACTCTTCAACAAAAACCAGACGCTGCGATTGTGCAAAAAGAACTCCTGCGCTGAATAACAGAGAGAAGCAGAGGGTAATTTTTTTCATGGTGTAGGTATTTAGTTATTGTGATGTAAAAAATATTTTTCTTGGTTTTGTGAAAGTACATTTTACCAACCCCCTCACAAACAAGAAAGCGAAGGTAATACTATTTTCAATAATTTCAAAAT
>SCSP01000121.1 GCA_004297845.1 Bacteroidota bacterium
AGCAACTCCTGCTCAGCCTAAACCAACACCTGTAAAGAACGAACCTATTTCAACGCCACCTCCCGCACAGCCAGACCCCATGCACGGATCCCCGAAACCTGCAAACTCAGGAGATTATGACAATGGTCAACATAAAAACAAAGGAAAACACAAAGGACAGATCAAACATGAAGGCAATAAAGACGATAAGAGCCACAAAGACGGAGATCACAAACATAACGACTCAGATAAGCCGAAGAAAAATGATTAACTGATTCAAGAGGAACATTTCCTCTTCACCTTGAAAGCGGGTTTAATCAAATATTAAACCCGTTTTTTTATTTTACCCCATGAGTTACGAAAAAATACTTTCCCGTTTCAAGATCAACGCATTGAATGAAATGCAGAACGCAACCATTTCCGCCATTCAAAAACGTGCGGATGTTGTTCTTATATCCCCTACCGGATCAGGAAAGACAATTGCCTTTCTCCTCCCCTTGTTGAATCTATTAAGTAAAAATGAAAAAGAGGTGCAGACTATGATCCTGGTCCCTACCCGGGAATTGGCAATTCAAATTGAACAGGTATTTAAAATGCTGGGGACGGAATTCAAGATTAACTGCTGTTACGGAGGGCATTCTGTTTCAATTGAAAAGAATAATCTCCAGCAACCTCCGGCAGTGCTTGTTGGCACCCCCGGAAGAATAGCCCATCATATTGATCATCAGAACATTTCCACAAACAAAATTTCGCTGCTGATACTGGACGAGTTTGACAAATCACTGGATGCAGGATTTCAGGATGAAATGTCATTTATAATCTCCATGATGAGTTTCCTGAAACAACGGATTCTTACATCCGCTACTCCCCTGAAAGAGATTCCTTCATTTGTTGGCTTGCACAAAGCTATAGAACTGAATTTTTCCCACTCTCATAAAAAAACGGAGTCAGCATTAAAAATAAAAATCGTAACAGCAACGGGCATTGACAAAATGGATGCACTCATGCTATTGATAGGTAAATTAGGAAATAAATCTAAAATAGTTTTCTGCAATCACCGGGATACAGTTGAACGAATAAGCGGTCATTTGAAACAATTGAAGATCGAACACGGGGTCTATCACGGAGGACTTGACCAGATAGACCGTGAAAAAGCACTCATCAAATTAAAGAACGGCAGTATTCATCTGCTCCTCTCTACCGATCTTGCTTCCAGGGGGCTTGATATTCCCGAAATTGAATTTATCATTCACTATCAGTTGCCTGCAACAGAAGATATAATGATCCACCGGAACGGAAGAACTGCCCGAATGTATGCCAGCGGAACTGCTTATTTTTTACTGAAAGAAACGGACCACCTCCCTCCTTTTCTCAAGATCACAACCGAGAACGAATCCCTTCCGGAGAAGATGCAAAGCCCAAAACCAAGCGAGTGGAAAACGCTCTACCTCTCTGCAGGGAAAAAAGACAAGATCAACAAGATAGACATTGTAGGTATGCTGCTGCAAAAAGGCGGACTTAAAAAAGAGGAGTTAGGAAAAATAGAAGTATTAGACTATTCGGCTTATGCCGCAGTTAAACGGGAGAAGATAGAACAGACGCTCGATATGATCCGAAATGAAAAAATTAAAAACAAGAAAGTGAAATTCGAAATCTCAATCTGACAGGGCGGTCAGAAATATTTCTTAGCTTGCATTGCATTTCAGGATAAAAACCTGACTGACACATGATCAAACAGCTTCATCTACGAATCCCTCCCATTATCGCGCATGACGATAATTCCCTCTCCGATTACCTCTCCGCTGAACTAGGAGTTCCCAGACATGAGATCACCGGCATCAGACGCGTACGTCAGTCCATTGACGCACGGGGAAGACAAATATTTGTGCAAATACAGGTAGAGGTTTTCATCAATGAACCTTTTCTAAAGTTCAAGGCAAAAGAGCTGGATATGAAAAATGTCTCCGCTGCAGATCCGGTCATTATTGTCGGCAGCGGTCCTGCGGGCATTTTTGCAGCGTTTAAATTAATTGAACTGGGTTTTAAACCTGTCATCATGGAAAGAGGCAAAGAAGTTTCTGCCAGAAGAAGAGATCTTGCCATTTTAATGAAGCAGCATATTGTAAATCCTGAAAGTAATTACTGTTTTGGTGAAGGAGGAGCAGGCACTTATTCTGACGGTAAGTTATATACCCGCTCCACAAAACGCGGAGATATAGAACGAATTCTCCATTTATTCGTATCCCACGGAGCAGACGAACGCATCCTGTACGAAACTCACCCTCATATCGGCACGAACAAATTACCACAGATAATCACTGCGATGCGAAGAACCATTATCGAACACGGAGGCGAGTTCCATTTCAGCAGCAAAGTAACTGAATTGATAATTGAAAATAATACTTGCAAAGGAGTTAAACTGGCAAGTGGAGGAACCATAAACGGGACAGCGGTCATACTTGCAACCGGCCATTCGGCAAGAGATATTTTTTTCATGCTTCACAGGCAGAATGTTTTGATAGAAGCAAAGCCCTTTGCATTAGGGGTTCGCATCGAACATCCCCAAGCGTTAATTGACACCTTACAATATCACTGTAACCTGCGGGGAGAGTATCTCCCTCCGGCTTCTTATCGTCTCGTACATTCCCGAAAGAACTCCCTCGGAGCAAGCACAGGGCAAGGGGTTTTTTCTTTTTGCATGTGTCCGGGCGGCATCATCGCCCCTGCCATGACAAACCCCGGTGAAATTGTTGTAAACGGATGGTCACCATCCGGAAGGAATAACTCCTATGCAAACAGCGGACTGGTGGTGAGTGTGGATGAAGAAGATTTCAAACCCTACGCTCACCATGGACCTTTGGCTGCATTGTACTTCCAGCAGGCAGTGGAACAAAAAGCATTTACAAGCGGTGGCAGCAACCTAAAAGCGCCTGCCCAACGCGTTACGGATTTCATCGCTGGAAAAACTTCGTCCACACTGCCCGATAATTCCTATTTCATCGGCACTACATCTGTTCATTTACAAGAAATACTTCCCAAAAGCGTTAACAATAGATTACGCGAAGGACTGATTGCTTTTGGAAAAAAAATGAAAGGGTATGTTACGGAAGATGCCATCCTGTTAGCCACGGAATCCCGCACTTCTTCACCCGTGCGAGTTCCAAGGGATAAGGACACATTACAGCATCCGCAAATAAAAAAACTTTACCCCTGCGGAGAAGGTTCCGGTTATGCAGGAGGAATAGTTTCTGCCGCGATGGATGGGGAAAGAGTGGCAACAAAGATTCCGGAATAGCTGAAGTGATAGACCTAATCTACAATTTAATTAATTTATAATCACAAGTACAGCAGGTAGTTCGATTAAAATAAAAATTCAATTGCAATTCCAGGCACAACCGCTTTGGTTTTGTAAGTCCCCTCGAATTCTGTTTCAATATTTTTATCTGAACGCTTCGCGCCTTCTATATATAATAAAGAGAAATCAAGATTCAGTTTCTTTGCCACCTTCCACGAAGCGCCCATGCTTAATCCGATCCGGTTTGCATCGGGTGTTTCGGGCGTAAGGTATCCGTCCTGCACAGGAGATATATCATAATACGCACCGCCTCTTACAGAAAGATTTTTTTTCAACTGGTATTGCGCTCCTGCACGTAGAATAAATGCGTCCTTGTATATGCGTGGAGAGCGGATATTCTGAAGTTTTGCCGTAGTGTCGGCAAAATCAAATGCGAGCGTATCATATACATGCCATCCGATATGGTTTACATCGAAAGCGATTTTTAATTTTTCATTCGGAGAAAATCCAGTACCAAAACTCAGCACATGCGGCATGGTGATAGATGCAGAAAAAGCAGTGGTTGGAAAATACTCTTCAAGTGAAGAAGGAACAACAAAAGAAGCGCTTCCGCCATCAACAGAAACTTTCACGGAAGAACGGTAATCTACACCAAACGACCACTTATCGTTCGGCTTAAAATAAATTCCTGCATTGTAGCCCATTCCGGATGCATCACCGGATAATGACGCTTCACCATAATTGCCAAGTGTATCCTGAACAGGAACTCCCTTTTTCAAACCAAAACCACCGGTGGCATAAACAAATCCAGCGCCTATCCCTATTTTATCACTCACCTTATAGGAAAGAGTGGGCTGAATGAAAATTGTTTTCAGTTCCATTTCACGAATCAGGAATTGTCCTTTCCAATCGATGGGCCACTCTACTCTGCTTCCAAAAGGAGTGTAAATTCCTAAACCAAAATTCATTTTGTGTTCGGGTTTGATTTTGTAAACCGCATACATTGTAAATGGCGTTCCAACATGATGAACCATTTCAGAAGAATAAACTCCGGGCGCTGGTTCAAGATAAACTGTGCGGGGAATAACAAAGCTTCCGCCTATCTGAACCAAGCGGATTGAATCGAGAAAAGAAGTCGCACCGGGATTAAAAAGAAGAGAAGCGCCATCGAGCAAAAGTCCTGTGCCGGTGTGCGCCATGCCGATTTGCTTTTGGCCCTGGAGGTTCACTTGGAAACCGCCAGCAACAACCAGTTGGCAGTGGGCAGCAAGCAATAGGAAAAAAGAAAAAAATAATTTCTTCATGGTTTACATTCTTGGTTTATAACTTCATTAAACATCTTTATTAATTCTTTGGTGTTCTTACCAACTTTCCCATTTCCGATTTTTATAGTATCAACCTGAACAACTGGCGTAATGCCGCGTGTTGTACCGGTAATAAAACTTTCAGTGCAGCAATTTAGCTCTTCTTTCAATACATCCCGAACTTCCACCCTGAATTTTTTATCAGCAATATTAACAATCACTTTTCGGGTAATGCCCTGCAAAATACTATTCTTCGATGTAACCAATACATCGCCATGAAACAAAAAGAAATTATTCCGGGTGGTTTCCAATATTTTTCCATTGTAACAATACAGGGTGTCTTGCGCCTTATGTTTTCTTCTTACATCAGCAAGATGGATGGCTGTCAGATAATTTATCGTTTTAACATGCGGCATTTCCCGACCATGCTCGTGGACCATTAGTTTAATTCCTTTTTCAGACCACCCTGCCGGGTATTCAGGCAGTTCCTCTATCAGAATGAATAAGTTGGGTTTTGCAGCGGGCAAGTAAGAATCTAAAGAATAACCACCGGTGAGTAAAAGGCGGATGCCAAAATCTCCTGCCCTGCCCCCCGCTCTGAGGGTAGCCGGGTAAGAATTGCTTCTCTCATCTTTAGGGCTTGGTCGAATATTATTTTTCTTCAGAAGGGTATTGATTACGGAGGCGATTTCCTTTCGGCTAAGAGGGAGTCTGAGCTTCATCCCCTTTGCCGAGTTCTCAAAACGTGATAAATAATCATTAATACGGAAAGGCGCTCCGCGGTACGTTCTCATGTAA
>SCSP01000122.1 GCA_004297845.1 Bacteroidota bacterium
TCTGGGAAAAACTCCGGGGGCTAAATCAGCAAGTTTATTTTAGAGAGCTTGTTTCTTTTCATTAATCTTGCAACCTTAACCTGATGTTACACATAACAAGCACTCTAAATATATTAAAACCTAATCCTAAAATTTTATGAAAAAGCTCTTTTCACTTTTTGCTTTATTGGTCTCCTGCGTTTATGCTAACGCCCAGGTTGGAACAGCTACAGTTACTCCTGCCTATATTTGTTCAGGAAGTACCGTTACTTTGGCAGCTAGCGGTCAGTACGCACCAACTTCCTCTCCAAACTGGCAATTTTCAGCAACAGGCGCTTCCTGGGCTAATCTTGCTCCTGCACTTACCACATCGGTGGGTGTAACGGGAGTAGGTCTTTCTACCGGGTACTACCGGTTTTTACCAAATAGCACTTTACCGGCCAATGCAACACAAACAGTTTATCTTACAGTGGATGTTGCTTCCACAGGAACTATTACTGCAGGCGGAAGTACAACTGTTTGCTCCGGAACAAACAGCGGCACACTAACCCTGGCTCTCGCAACACCTACTACTACTGTAAACCAATGGGAAAAATCAACGGATGCCTTTGCAACATTCACGGTGATTCCTGCAAGTGCCGGAACCACCTCTCAGCCTTATACTAACTTAACCGGCACCACTTGGTACAGAGCCGATCTGACGAACGGGATGTGTCCCGCTGGGAAATCCAATACATTAATAATTACTGTTAATCCGGTTTCGACAGGAGGAACTACCTCAGGAGCTGCCACAGAATGTGCTGGGTCAAACAGCGGAACATTATCGTTAATCGGACAAACAGGAACTATTCAATGGCAGAATTCAACGACAGGCGGGGTTAGTTGGGCAAATGTTTCCGGTGCAACGTCTAATACACTTAACTATGCAAACCTCACTGCAACAAATGATTACAGGGCTGTGATTACCAGCGGTGTTTGTGCTGCTGAGAATTCAACTTCGGTTACCATTACGGTTACCCCTGCCTCGGTGGGAGGCGCAATTGCCGGTGCAGCTTCCGTTTGCGCCAGCGCGAATAGCGGCAGTTTGACATTGAGCGGTCATACAGGCAGTGTGGTGAGATGGGAATCATCAATAGATGGAGGCGGATCATGGAGCAATATTGTTAATGCTACCACAACCCAGGCTTATTCCACCTTAACTGTAACCACAACGTACCGGGCGCTTGTTCAAAGCGGAGGATGCGCTTCCATTTATTCAGGTACTTCGTTAATAACTGTTTCTCCTGCTTCCATAGGAGGTACAACATCCGGTGCGACCAGTGTTTGTGATGGTACCAATAGCGGAACATTATCATTGAGCGCAAGTGCCGGAACAATTGTATGGCAATCATCTGCTGACGGAGGTGTGAACTGGGCAACCGCGGCCGGCAGCACCAATTCTCCCTTTTATAATTTTTCAAATATCCTGCAGACAACAGATTACAGGGCGGTTGTGACCAGCGGAGTATGTCCCGCTGCCTATTCAACTTCCGTTGCTGTAACCGTGACTCCATCTTCTGTTGGCGGGACAACCGCAGGAACGGCTACAGTATGTGCAAGCACAAACAGTGGTAATTTAACATTGAGCGGTAACATAGGAAGCGTGGTTAGGTGGGAACTGTCCACAGATGGAGGATCAAACTGGAGCAATATTGCCAATACAACCACCACTCAGGCATATTCAACCTTAACAGTAACTACTACCTATCGGGCGTTCGTTCAAAGTGGAGGGTGTGCAGGTGCTTACTCCACCAACTCGATCATTACAGTAACTCCTGTATCAATAGGCGGCACAGTCTCGGGATCGGCTTCGGCTTGTTCCGGAACAAATAGCGGCTTCTTAACTCTTGCTGGTTATGTAGGAAATGTTTTGGGTTGGCAATCGTCTGTAGATGGTGGGGTTACCTGGGGCACTGCCGCAGGAACTACAGCTTCACCTATCTATAACTATTCAAACATTGCCGTTACAACAGATTACAGAGCTAATGTTAAAAGCGGCAGTTGTGCTACTGCAAATTCATCGGATGTAACAATCACGATTTTTCCTGTCTCTGTATCCGGAGCAATTGCTCCGGTAACCACAACCGTTTGTAGCGGTGCTAACTACGGAGTTTTGCTTTTATCAACTTACACAGGAAACATTGTACGATGGGAAAAATCCATCGACAACGGATCAACCTGGACAAACATTGCGAACACTACAGACACCATCAGTTATACAAATCTTACCGTAAAAACCATTTTCAGAGCTTTGGTGCAAAGCGGGGCGTGTACAGCGAAATACACGACTATAAATGGTACTATTAATATCAATCTGAATACGGTTGGCGGTACAGCAGCAACTTCGGATACTGTATGTTCCGGCTCCAACAGCGGAACGCTTCAGCTTACCGGATATGTTGGAGGTGTTATCAGATGGCAATCATCTGTGGATGGGGGTGTTACCTGGGCGACATCTCTTACTACCACTTCCCCCATTTATAACTACTCAAATCTTACCGCGACAACTAATTTCAGAGCCAATGTTCAGAGCGGTTCTTGCCTGATCGCAAATTCTACAGAGGCTATTATAACGGTATTTCCTATTTCGGTTGGAGGAACTATTTCGAGCAGCGCAACTGTCTGCAGTGGTGCCAATAACGGCACACTTCAGTTGATCAACTATGTAGGCAATGTTGTGCGTTGGGAAAAATCCATTGACAATGGCTTTAGTTGGACGAACATTGTAAATACAACTGACACAATCAGCTATTCTAACCTCACTGTAAAAACCATTTACAGAGCACTGGTACAGAGCGGGGCGTGTACGGCTAAATACTCTACAACCAATGCAACTATCACCGTAAATGCTGCTTCAGTAGGAGGAACTGTTTCCGGAACAGATACCATTTGCAGTGGTTCTAACAGCGGAAGCTTGATTTTAAGCGGATACGTTGGAACAATATTAAGATGGCAATCTTCTGTTGATGGAGGTGTAACTTGGGTGAATATCGCAAACACAACAGCCATCTATAATTATGCAAACATCACAGTAACTACAAGCTACAGAGCAGTTGTTCAAAATGGCGGAACAAGTGGCTGCCCAACCGCAAACTCAACGGAGGCAACCATTACCGTGTTCCCTCTTTCAGCTGGCGGAATTTTGTCTCCTGCGAGTTTTAATGCTTGTTCAGGAACAAACAGCGGAACCATTGTGTTAAGCGGTCATTCAGGAAATGTGATCAGTTGGCAGTCATCAACTGATGGTGGCGTAACCTGGACTGCGATTACCAACACAGTTACCACGCAGAACTTCCAGAACATTTCTGCAACAACGAAGTACAGAGCCATTGTGCAGAACGGACAGTGTACTCCTGCATACTCGGCCGTATCAACTATTAACGTGTTCCCGGCAACAGTTGGCGGATCAATAGCGGGAAGCGATACAGTTTGTACAGGATCAAATAACGGCTCGCTCACCCTCACCGGATTCACAGGAACCATCCTGAAATGGGAATTCTCTGTTGACGGTGGGTTAACCTGGAATCCTACCATTCCAGCCGATTCAACCGCGATCCTGAACTACACGAACCTTGCAGTAACAACTGTGTACAGAGCGGTTCTTCAAAGCGGATCCTGCTCAACTGCAAACTCAACTGTGGGAACCATTTTGGTGAATCCTTCATCGGTGGGAGGTGTAGTAAACAGCAGCACCTACGTTTGTGATAGTTTAACCACGGGTACTTTAACGCTCACAGCATACACCGGAAGCATACTTAGATGGGAAAAATCCATCAATGGAGGCGTTACCTGGTCAACGGTTGCGAATGCAACCAATACACAGACCTATTCCAATATCATAGTAGCAACCATGTACCGCGCAGTTGTAAAAAGCGGAGTTTGCACACAGGCAATTTCTTCTTCAGCAACAATTTCATTGGCTGTAGCCTCTAACGCTGCATACGCAGTAATCATCAACGGACCTACGGTTACTTTCAACAACACTTCAACAAGCAATAATGGTACAAGTGCATGGAACTTTGGAGATGGAACCACAAGCACCATTACAAGTCCTATGCACACCTATACCGCGAACGGGACGTACACCGTGCAACTGGTAGTTTCTGATTCCTGCGGAGGCGATACCACCACTCAAACGGTGATCATCACCGGAGTGGGCATCAGCGAATTGACTTACAACAATCACAACGTAAGCATATATCCTAACCCTTTCAACCGCACAACAACCATCGAAATGAATTTTGATCCAATCGCATCAATGTTTAAAATGGTGGATATGTATGGCAAAGAAGTAAGGAACATCTCCGTAGCCCGCGGAACCAAGCTCCTCAAACTTGAGCGCGGAAATCTTCCTTCAGGAATCTATTTCTACCACGTACAATCTGCTTCCTCTCCTGCAGGAGAGGACCGGGGTGAGGTGATTGCAACAGGAAAGATTGTGATTCAGTAAAATGTTAAACCAATAAACAGAAACCCCGGGCAGAAATGTTCGTGGTTTTTTTTGTTGGCTGTTAATTCTCCATTTCAAGGGAGTGTCCTGACGTTTTGGTCAGGACGGAGAATGTTGGACGCGCCCCTCAAAGACTCCGGTCGGGTTATTCGCTGCAATTTTTTCGGAGACACTAAGGCAAAACAATGACCCCGTGTAAAATCATTGGCAACCATTCAACCGAACAAAGCGATGAAGAGTTAATTGTTTTACATTTAACAGATGAAATGGGCTGTCATTATAGTATTTCTATTTGCTTTAAGAGAGGTCAACGCCCAGGGAAAAGGTGTGTGGACCCAAAAAGCAGATTTTGGGGGATCGAACCGCAAAGGAGCGGTTGGCTTTTCTATCGGATCGAAAGGATACATAGGAACTGGCTGTGAAGATTCAATCCTGTGTAAGGATTTTTGGGAGTATGATACGCTATTGAACTCTTGGACCCAAAAAGCGGATTTCGGTGGTACACCAAGGACGAAGGCTGTAGGTTTCTCGATCGGAACAAAGGGATATATCGGAACCGGAGGGGACAGCACCGTTGCCTGTGTGACAAAAGATTTCTGGGAATGGGATCAAACTACAAACACATGGACTAGAAAGGCTGACTTTGGAGGGTTGCCTCGGTTACTGGCCATTGGATTTTCCGTCCGAAGTAAAGGATACATTGGGACAGGAATGGATTCCTCCGGATTTTCAAAGGATTTTTGGGAATATGATTCGAAATCAAATACATGGTCGCGCAAAGCTGATCTTCCCGGAGTTTCCCGCTATGCTGCTGCCGGTTTTTCCATCGGAACAAAAGGCTATATTGGTACCGGATTGTGCTTAGCATCTCCCTATTACCTACGAGATTTCTGGGAGTGGGATCAGATCAGCAACACATGGAAAATTTTTGTGTTACCTAAAACGACAAATCAAAACTCTATTTACCTATGAAACTGTTTTAAAATGTTCCAAGTTGGGATAAAAAAAATTTTGGAAAAAATTTAATTCCTACTACTAACCCCACCTGTAGCAATATCATTCCATCCACCCAAAGCGAGTAGTAATATTCGGATCGCTTTTCAGAAGCAAATAATATCAAAGCAGCGGTGGCTGTGGCAGAAATTAAGAGTACACCCCTATCCTCCCGAAGGGAGGAAGAAAGTGCGACCAGCATAGAAAAAAACACAAAAAAGATCAGACAAATTACAATGGTCGCTCTCGTTCCATAAATAACAGGAAGTGTTTTCAGCCCTGTTTGTCTGTCTGCTTCAATATCACGCACGTTAAATATAAGGCAGAGCGGGAAAATGAAAAGAAAATTTTGAAGCAGCAACACGCTGTTTTCATTGCTAAAAGTATCCGCCAGGTTAAAATCAAAAATCAGCAGCAACGGAAAAACAACTGTGACGCAGGTCCAGACCAATGCCACTATGCCGGCTTTCAGCCCGGTAATGCTTCGCAAATGCAAAGGCAAAAAATAAGCGAAAGCAGTCCCCGCAACGGGAACAAAGCACAAAATAAATTTCAGCGAAAAAAAGAAAACAAAAATTCCTGATGCGATGACCGCAAGCACAAAAAGGACGATAAGCATTTTTTTGTTCTCGAATACCCACATATGCCTTTCGGATTGCTCCGGTGAAAAATTAGTTTGGATAAATACAGGAAAATTGTAAAGCGCCAGCGTAGATGCAAAAACAAAAACAATGTAACCCAAATTGATCTGCGAATGAACAAACCGGTAAGTCTCCGCTGTCAGTCCGGCAGCACAAACCGAAATAAAAATATTCGAGTAGAGCAAGAAGTCAATCCACTTTTTAATTTTCACTTTAAAATTTTTACTTGAGAATTGCCCATGTTCCAAATCCAACGGCTAATCCTGCTCCCGCCCCTATCAGCGCATTCATAAAGTTTTTCTTCCTCGCCACTTTTTCGTAACCCATCAGGTAGGTATCGTATTGCAGGTAATTTTTATTTTGAATTTTTCCGGTATTTACCTTTATGATCGGAAGCAGCGTATGCAAGGGAGTTAGTGTTGGCGGAACGGGTGACAATAATACCGCGTTGGATAGTGTTATCGGAGAAACTGCTCCAACCACAAAACTGATCAGAAACGGCCATTTGTTTTTATAATTTTTTTCTGCTTCTTGTTCTCCCAATACGAACATTTTTGCCTCCAGCACAGAAAAAAAATTGCCAACTGTTGAATCGTGAAAATACAGTACGCGCTCTTGTCCGTTGGAAAATTTCAGTGAAAATACCTTCGACTTTTCTACATCTTCCACTTTAGGTTTTCTTCTTCTTTTTTCGGGCAAAAAACGAATGAGATGTGCAATGGTATCCACCACTTTTACGGCTTTAACCTCTCCATTTAAAAAAAAGAGAGTGTCCATGTTACCAGTATCGGAAGTAGTTTGTATCTGCCCGAAAGCAGCTATCACGATAAAAAAGCATAAAAAAGTTGTAATTTTCCTGTAAATCACTAATTTTTTCATGTTTTAGAAGGATTGGTAAAGGTACTAAAAGCGCATTATCTGCACTTTATTGGATTTTCATTTCATCCTCATTCTTTGAGGAGAGGAGTTTATTGGATGAGGTAAAAAAAAATTGCCGTTATAAATATTTTTTTACCTTTGTGCAACGATATGAAATTAGAAAGGGGGATTTGACAAAGTCCCCCTTTTTGTTTCTAAAAAAAACAAAAAAACCGTCCCTATGCAAATAATAAAAAATAAAATCAACCTGCTCAAAGTTCCTTCAGGGATTTAGGGCAGCACGCTCAAAGTCCCTTTAAGGATTTAGGGCATCTAAAATCTAAATAAAATGGCTACTAAAACAGCGACTAAAACGGAAAACATTTCAAACCTCATTGAATCGTTCTCCGAGTTCAAAGAAGTAAAAAATGTTGACCGTGTTACGCTCATCAGTATTCTTGAAGATGTATTCCGCGGCATCATCCGGAAAAAATTCGGTTCGGATGAGAACTTTGACGTTATTGTGAACGACAAAGGGAAACCCGAGATATGGCATAACCGCAAGGTAGTGGACGAGGAATTTGCTGAAGACAGTTTTGATTATGATCCCAACAAACATATTTCTCTTAAAGAAGCTCATAAGATAGATAAAGACTTTGGTTTGGGTGAGGACGTGGCGCAGGAAGTGAAATTGGATGACTTCGGAAGAAGATCCATCCTCACCATCCGCCAGAATCTGATCGGAAGAGTGCTTGATCTTGAGAAAGACGCAGTATACAGTAAATACAAAGACCGTATCGGTGAGATCATCACCGGTGAAGTGTACCAGATATGGAAGCGCGAAATGCTGGTGCTTGATGATGAAGGCAATGAGCTTATCATGCCTAAGATGGAACAGATCCCAAGCGACTTCTTTAAAAAAGGAGATACCATCCGGGCTGCCATTGCGCGCGTGGAAATGAAAAATAACAATCCTGTTATTGTTTTATCCAGAACATCTTCTGCGTTCCTGGAGCGCCTTTTCGAACTGGAAGTTCCTGAGATATTTGACGGTCTGATCACCATCAAAAAAATTGTTCGCGAACCCGGAGAACGCGCAAAAGTTGCTGTTGAAAGTTATGACGACCGTATTGATCCCGTTGGAGCCTGCGTAGGTATGAAAGGATCTCGTATTCACGGAATTGTGCGTGAACTGAAGAACGAGAACATTGACGTTATTAATTATACCTCCAATTCCACATTATTTATCCAGCGTGCTCTCAGCCCGGCTAAGATCACTTCCGTTAAATTAGATGACGATAAAAAACGTGCCGAGGTTTACCTCAAGCCCGACCAAATATCTCTGGCGATCGGAAAGGGCGGACATAACATCCGCCTTGCCGGCAAGCTTACAGGCTATGAGATTGATGTTTACCGCGATGTGGAAGAAGAAATTGAAGACGTTGAACTGGATGAATTCTCAGAAGATATTGAAGAGTGGATCATTGACGAACTCAAGCGCGTGGGGTGCGATACTGCCAAAGCCGTGCTTGAATTACCCAATGAAGACCTCGTAAAACGTACCGAACTGGAAGAAGAAACCATTAACGAAGTGAAGAAAATATTAAGAGCAGAATTTGAGTAACAATTTAGGATTAAGGAATTAGGAAT
The DNA here is from genome assembly GCA_004297845.1 of Bacteroidota bacterium. Lineage (GTDB taxonomy): Bacteria > Bacteroidota > Bacteroidia > Palsa-948 > Palsa-948 > Palsa-948. The sequence goes on from SCSP01000122.1 coordinate 8,611, forward strand.
TTCAAAATCCTAATTCCTTAATCCTAAATCCTTCATACTAACTATGTCAGAAGCCGTCATACATCGCCTCAGTAAAGTTGCCAAGGAACTCAACATCAGCACCGCTACCATTATTGAATTCCTCAAAAGCAAGGGGCATGCCATTGAGGGCAATCCGAATGCAAAGATCTCCGATGTGCAGTATAATTTGCTTTCTGACGGTTTTCTTTCTGAGAAAAAAGACAAGGAAGAAAGCAAGCGTATTACGGAGCTGAAAGAAAAAAAGAAGGTCACCGCTACCGAGGAATCTCCGTCTGTTTCTGAACGTACAACCCGAAGACGGGAAGAGGACGAACTGGTTATCCGCAATATGGGCGATGAAGGTATTATCCGCGCACCAAAAGACAATGCACAGTTCAACATTAAAGAAGTAGGAAAAATAGATATTGATTCTTTTTCGAGAAAGAAAAGAGCGGAAGAAACTGCGAAAGGAAAGGGAAAGCCTGCAGCTCCCGCGCCTAAAGAAGAACAGCAGATACCTGTTCCGGAACCTGAGAAATACAAGACTACTTTTTCAAAATTGGAAGGGCCGACCGTGGTCGGAAAAATTGATCTGCCCGTAGAAAATGAAATGGAGAAACGCCATGGATTTGATACGAAAAAGAAAAAGAAAAGAATAAAAAAGCAAAAAGTTCAGTCTAACGAATATGCGGGTTTTGCAAACGCTGCAAGTAAATCATCCGATGCCGTCAAGCCTATGCAGCACCAGCAGCATCAGCACAGACGCAGAGGAGGCGGTGGAAGGGGCAGATCTTCTGCACCGCGCCCGGAACTTACCCAAGGCGAAATTCAGTCGCAGATCAAACAAACGCTGTCCAAAATTGGCGGAACCGGAAAATCGCGTGCCGCCAAATACAGAAAACTGAAGCGCGAGGCCTTCAGCGACAAGATGGACCAGCAGGCGCAGCAGGACGAAGCGGAAAAGCAAATTCTGAAAGTAACCGAATTCATTTCCGTGAGTCAGCTGGCCTCCATGATGGAATTGCAGCCTACCGATATTATTTCTTTCTGCATGGGGCTGGGAATTTTTGTATCCATCAACCAGCGTTTGGATGCAGAGACCATTTCGCTGGTAGCAGAAGAATTCGGCTATCAGGTTCAGTTCATCAGTGTAGAAGCCCTTGAAGATATACAGGAAGAAATCGACAATCTGGAGGATCTGTTGCCACGCCCTCCTATCGTTACTGTAATGGGTCACGTGGATCATGGTAAAACATCCCTGCTTGATTATATCCGCAAAGCAAATGTAATTGCCGGTGAAGCAGGAGGCATCACCCAGCACATTGGCGCATACGGAGTGGTTCTGGAGAACGGAAAAAAGATTACTTTCTTAGATACTCCCGGTCACGAAGCATTTACGGCCATGCGTGCCCGCGGGGCACAAGTCACGGACGTGGCTATCATAGTTATTGCGGCCGATGACGGCATAAAACCTCAAACTACCGAGGCAATCAACCATGCACAGGCAGCGGGTGTTCCGATTATTATTGCGATAAATAAAATTGATAAGCCGGGAGCAAATCCTGAAAAAGTAAAAGAGCAATTATCTCAGATGAACATTTTAGTAGAGGACTGGGGCGGAAAATATCAGTGCCAGGAAGTAGCTGCTAAATCCGGGAAAAATGTTGAATTGCTCCTTGAAAAAGTATTGCTTGAGGCCGAAGTAAAAGAATTAAAGGCCAATCCGAACAAACATGCTGTAGGAACGGTGGTGGAATCTTCGCTGGATAAAGGAAGAGGGTATGTTGCAACCATATTGGTGAAAGCCGGAACACTCCGCATGGGAGATGTTCTGATCGCGGGGCCTTTCAGCGGAAAAATTAAAGCATTGTTTAACGAACGCGGAACTCCGATTGATGAAGCAGGTCCTTCTTCTCCGGCTCAGATCCTCGGACTGGATGGCGCACCTCAGGCGGGCGATAAATTTCATGCATTGGATGACGAACGCCAGGCAAAAGAGATCGCAAACAAACGCATGCAGCTGCAACGCGAACAATCGCTCCGTACGAAAAAACATATTACGCTGGATGAGATCGGAAGGCGTATCGCCATTGGAGATTTCCAGGAACTGAATATCATCGTGAAAGGGGACGTGGATGGTTCGGTGGAAGCTCTTTCTGATTCTCTCTTAAAGCTTTCCACTCCTAAAATTCAGGTTCGTATCATCCACAAAGGGGTAGGGCAGATCAGCGATTCGGACGTACTGCTGGCCTCGGCTTCCAACGCCATCATCGTTTGTTTTAATGTGCGGCCATCCGCATCCGCACGAAAACTTGCTGAACAGGAACAGATTGACATACGCTTCTACTCCATCATCTATAACGCCATCAACGAAGTTAAAGACGCGATGGAAGGAATGCTAGCGCCTGAATTCCAGGAGAAAATTATCTGCAATATTGAGATCAAAGAAGTATTCAATATCACCAAGGTTGGAACCATTGCCGGCTGTATCATGCTTGACGGGAAGATCAATCGCAACACCAAGATACGTGTGATACGTAACGGTGTGGTTGTTCACTCAGGGGCGCTTTCCTCTCTTAAACGCTTTAAGGATGATGTGAAAGAAGTTGTATCCGGGCAGGAATGCGGCTTAAGCATCACTGGCTTTAACGATATTCAAGTTGGCGATATCATTGAAGGCTACGAACAGGTTGAAGT
>SCSP01000001.1 GCA_004297845.1 Bacteroidota bacterium
TGGTGGGTGAGGAGGATTAGGAGAACTTCGTTGCCCCTGCCCTGCTTACCTGATAGGCAGGCCTAAAGGGAGGAAAAGAACCAAACTGGTACCTTATTTACGTTTTCCGTAATGTGCTTTAGGCTCGGCCACTCCAAATACCAGCATTTCGCTTTCTGTTTTATTTTCGGGCAGATGTAAGCCTTCCGCTGTCAATCCTTCCGGATGAAATTGGATAGCTTCGTACATATTTTTCTCAACTTCCTTTTTGGTCTTGCCGGTTGCGGCACAGGCAAGGATATCGGGAGAGTAAGCGCTGAATCCACTTTTTATCTTTTCTATCGCAATTAAATATTTTTTCATGCAAAAAAGACGATAATAAAATACTATGGAAACCTCTTGTAAAAGAGACTCCTGTGTCCAAAACGCACAAACCAAACCACGTTGCCCCGGATAACTACCCCAATCCTATAATCATCCGCTACCTTAATGCGATACTGGGTTTTATACTTCCTTAATTTTTTAAGCCCGGGGATTTGAGAAATATTCTCCGCTACTTCAACCCTTTTGACCACATCTGCAACCCAGCTCAATACTTGTCGATCACTGATATTGATATCCCTGTCAAATTGTCCTTCAAATCTTAACTCCATGCTTTCTCAGTGTTGCATAAATTTTAGCCTTGGAAACTTCTTCACCCTTCATGCCCTCGTTGATCCATTTGGCAATCAGGTCTTCGTCTTCCTCCTTCGCAACAACATGAGGGTTTAAATGAAATTTTTTGAATAAAGTCGTGAAAAAGGTTTCGTCCTTCTCAGGAACATTAATAATGATCGTTTTCATGGCGTAAAGTATAAGGTAACGCAAAGATAAGAAATTGATCTTATTCCTCCACCAGCAGACTACAGAGGACAGGTAAATTTCGTAGTGAACTGGAACGTGCTGCTGCTGTACACCCAGGGCGCACTGCAAATGGTAATTTCCAGGTTGTTGCTCCCGTTTTATTCACGTACACCGGAGAGCCTGCATTCAGCGTCCCGGAAATGAATTCCCAAGTAGCTCCTTGTACGCTATAGTTCCAGTAATTATTTGCCTTAAGAGGATAATAGGTAGTTTGTCCGTTACCATTGCACAGAACATTTGCTGCTGCTGCACAAGCCGCGCATGGGCCACCGCAATCCACTCCGGTTTCACCTTGGTTTTGAATCCCATCACTACAAGATTCTGAATCTTTTTTCTTACAGCCAGAATAAATGATACTACATACAACTGAAAAAAGAAGAATACTCGCAAAAATTGAAATTGATTTTTTCATGGATTTAGGTTTTAATGGTTTTTCAAGAAAGGTTATACAACGAATATAGGAAAAATAATTATTTATACGACCTATAAGTCGTAACCAATTTTTCAGTATGCTCTACTTTGCTCTTGTGAAAAGCAAGGCAAATAAAAAGCTACTCAAAGGAATTGGTAAAAGAGTACGGAAAATACGTGAAAATCAAGGCATTTCGCAGGCACAACTTGCTTTTGAGAGCGGCATTCACAGGGACCATGTTGGCAGGATAGAGCTTGGCAAACAAAACCCCACCATCAGCACACTGGATGCCATTGCGGATGCGTTAAATGTTCAGTTAAAAGAGTTGGTGGGTGAGGAGGATTAGGAGAACTTCGTTGCCCCTGCCCTGCTTACCTGATAGGCAGGCCTAAAGGGAGGAAAAGAACCAAACTGGTGCCCTATTTACGTTTTCCGTAATGTGCTTTAGGCTCAGCCACTGCAAATACCAGCATTTCGCTTTCTGTTTTATTTTCGGGCAGATGTAAACCTTCCGATGTCAATCCTTCCAGATGAAATTGGATAGCTTCGTACATATTTTTCTCAACTTCCTTCTTTGTTTTTCCGGTAGCGGCACAGCCAAGGATATCGGGAGAGTAAGCGCTGAAGCCGCTCTTTGTTTTTTCAATTACAATTAAATATTTTTTCATTTTATATCGGATTTATCAATTTGCGCCTGCCTTAAAATACTGGCAACAGTTCCCCTGGCAATATCATCCGACATGCGGTGACAAGCAATGGTTACCAATCCCTTCTTCACAGGATGCTTAAACTGCATGTGACTTCCCTTTTGCCTAACCAAAAACCAACCATCCTCCTCGATCAAGCGTATTGCCTCCTTTACTTTCATTAAGTATTACAAAGATAAGAAATTGCTTTTATTCCTCCGCCACAGCCCCACCTTTGTAAAGCATCTTTCGGTATTTTAAGGATGGGGAAGAAACCAACACCTCCCCCAACCCCCTCCCAGGGGGGGACATAAACAGCCTGCTCCACTTTTCATCCACGCTTTTAATTGTGGCTTCATCTGCACAGATTATATTGGGCCAGGGGCGGTTGAAATCATCATGCTTTTTCGTTTTGCGGGTGCCATCTAAACCAATGCCTGCCTGTCCGGTAGGCAGGGAAGATGGAGCATGGGAGATGGAAGATGGGAAGGAATCCCGTTTAGGATCAAAATTGTTGGCGAAACGCCACATCACGTCCTTAATATCCGCGACATCAACAGTATGCTCTACATAAATTACAAACTTGGGAGGCGGATGACCGGAAGAATGGAAGGATGAGAATATCTTTTCATTAAGTTCTTTGATGTGGTTTTTTCGATTCTTCTCAACAGAAATAAAAAGAACCGAGATGCCCAATTGCATCAAATAATTATTCACTCCGGAAATTTCCGGAAATTGATTAGGGAGGTCTGCTTCCAAAATCCTACCCCTACCCCCTCCCGAGGGGGATACGCTCCGATCTGGCTTTTGCGTGGCATCGAGACACATTTTTCCTCCAAACGCAAACTTGGAACAGGCATGGTCCAGTACATCCATAGGTCCTTGTGAGAAATAAATATCGTTGGCGGGATCTACATTATCTGAAATGGCATGGGCCACTTCCGCGTAATTGTGAATTTTCACATCGCCATCCACCACCACCAATATCTTGTTGAACATCATCTGTCCCGCGCCCCACATGGCGTTCATCACCTTCTGGGCATGGCCTTCGTATTCGTTTTTGATCTTTACAATTACCAGGTTATGAAACACCCCTTCCACCGGCATGTGCATGTCCTGTATTTCGGGAAGAATGGTCATTTTAATGGGCGTGAGGAAAATGCGCTCGATCGCCTTTCCGATCCAGGCATCTTCCTGGGGAGGAATTCCTACGATGGTCGCGGGATAGATCGCGTTCTTTTTATGCGTGATGCAGGTGATATGAAACTTGGGGTAATAATCCGCCAGAGAATAATATCCGGTATGATCACCAAAGGGTCCTTCCAAAATAAATTCTTCGTTCGGGTCAACATACCCTTCAATGATGATGTCCGCATCGGCAGGAACATACATATCCTGCGTTAAACATTTTACCAGTTCTACTTTTTTCTTCCTCAAAAAGCCGGTGAACAGGTATTCGTCCATGTTGGGAGGCAGAGGGCAAGCAGCTGAAAAAACATACAGAGGATCGCCACCGAGCGCCACAGCAACAGGCATGCGCTTGCCGAGTTTTTTGTATTCGTTAAAATGCCCGGCCGAAACTTTGTGTTTGTGCCAGTGCAGGGCAGTTAGCTTAGGTCCGAACACCTGCATGCGGTACAAACCCACGTTGCGTATTCCGCTATTCGGATCAACAGTATGAATGATCGGAAGTGTGAGAAATTTTCCTCCGTCATGCGGCCAGCATTTCATGACAGGGAGTTTGGTGATATCAGTATCCCCCATCACTATTTCCTGGCACTCCCCTCTGCCCTTTTTCATTTTAGGCATCCAGGAAGATATTTTTCCCAGCTCAGGAAGCATTTTAAGTTTGTCTATCAGGGAATTTTTAGGAGCAGAAAGATTGTGAAAAATAGACTCTATCTCTTTCCCTACATCATCCAGATCATTCACGCCCAAGGCCATGCACATTCTCTTTTCAGAACCCATGGCGTTGATAAGAAGAGGAAAAGAATAACCGGGAGCCCTCCCGCCCCCCGAAGGGGGTCCTGCAGGACGTGCAGTATTTTCAAACAATAAAGCTTTGTTGTGTCCGGACTTTGAGATCCTGTCCACGACTTCTGCTATCTCAAGATGAGGGTCTACAAACTCCTTGATGCGGATGAGCTCTCCCGCCTTTTCAAGTTCGTCAATAAAATGTTGTTGGCTTTTGTACATAATTGCAGATTACAGATTGCAAATTTCAGATTTAATACAAAACAATCTGTAACCGGTAATTTGCAACCTGTAATTTTTAGGCTGTTACTCCTACTTTCTTCTTCAATCCTGCAATGGTGATAGAACCCGGGCGCTCAATGGGCATACCGAGCACTCTGTCCCAAATAAGCGATGCCATTACGCCCAACGCGCGGGAAACACCAAAAAGGACAGTATAGAATTCGAACTCGGTAATTCCATAGTGCATAAGCAAGGCTCCGCTATGCGCGTCAACATTGGGCCAGGGATTTTTAATCTTGCCCGTGCTTTCAAGGATGGGAGGCGCCACTTCATATATCATCTGTACAATTTCGCAGAGGTCAGCCGTTTTACCATCTTTCTTGATATATCGGTTATAAAAATCCTGCTGTGCTGTGAAACGGGGATCGGTTTTCCGTAAAACAGCATGTCCGTATCCCGGAACTACCTTTCCATTTTCAAGAGTCTTTTTGATATAATCAGCAATTTGATCTTTTGTTGGCAGATCTGTTTTCAGTTCGTGCTGCATCTCCATAATCCAGTGAATCACTTCCTGATTTGCCAGTCCGTGCAAGGGCCCTGCCAGACCGTTTAGTCCTGCTGCGAAAGCCAGATAAGGGTCGCTGAGCGCTGATCCCACTAAGTGAGTAGCATGAGCAGATACGTTACCCCCTTCGTGATCCGCATGAATGGTGAGATATAGACGCATCAGCCTTCTTACATCAATGGATTCGTACCCCAGCATGTGTGCAAAGTTTGCTGCCCAATCCAACTTTGGATCCGGTTCAATGTGCTCATCATTTTTATATTTTTTTCTGTAGATATAAGCTGCAATGCGTGGAAGGCGTGCAATCAGGTTCATCGCATCTTCATATACATATTCCCAGTAATTTTTTTTGCTGATCCCTTTATGATATGCGTCTGCAAACTCAGATTCTGTCTGCATGGCCATTACGCCAATGCTGAACATGGTCATGGGATGTGTGGACGATGGAAGTTTGTCTAATGTGTCAAATACATGTTTCGGAACATTGGATCTTCTTCCCCAGCTATTGGTAATGTTCATCACATCCTCCTTTGCGGGAAGCTCGCCCATGAGCATGAGATAAAAGATACCTTCCGGAAGCGGTTCAAATCCTTTGGGCGCTTTTGGAAGTTTTTCGCGCAGCTCAGGAATGCTGTATCCGCGGAAACGAATTCCTTCCTCCGGATCCAGCTTGGAGGTTTCAGTTACAAGGCCTACAATGCCTTTCATCCCCTGGTAGGTTTGGGCAATAGTGTACTCGCCTAATTTTTTGTCGCCATACTCCTTGATGAATGCTTTCATATCAGCAGCAGCCGGCAGAGCTTTCTCTGCAAATTTTTCTTGAAGTGTGTCCATGAGAATTAAATTAATTTTTTGTATTCTACTTCGAAAATTTAAAGCTCTTGCCGGGATAATTTGCTCCTTCGCCCAGCTGTTCTTCGATCCTGAGCAACTGATTATATTTTGCCACTCTGTCGGAACGTGAAGCCGATCCCGTTTTAATTTGTCCGGTATTCAAAGCAACAGCCAGGTCAGCAATAGTGTTGTCTTCTGTTTCTCCTGAACGGTGGCTCATCACGGCTGTGTAGGAATTTCTGTATGCAAGATTAACCGCATTGATTGTTTCAGTCAAGGTGCCGATCTGATTTACTTTTACAAGAATAGAATTAGCCATTCCTCCGTCAATTCCTTTTTGAAGGCGATCCACATTGGTTACAAAAAGATCATCGCCCACCAACTGAACCTTTTTGCCGAGTTTTTCGGTCATCAGCTTCCATCCGTCCCAATCGTCTTCGGCAAGTCCGTCCTCAACAGAAGCGATAGGATATTTTTTAACCCAGTCTGCCCAGTAATCAACCATTTCGGAAGAAGAAAGTTTTTCGCCCGATGATTTTTTGAAATGATATTTTTTTGTTTTCGCGTCATAAAATTCGGAGGAGGCTGCATCAATGGCAATATAAATATCCTTGCCCGGTTTGTATCCTGCGGATTCAATCGCTTTCAAGACAAACTTGACAGCCTCTTCGCTTGACTTGATGTTGGGAGCAAAACCGCCTTCATCCCCCACATTCGTAGAATAATTTTTATCCTTCAGCACTTTTTTCAGATGATGGAATACCTCCACGCCCATTCTCAATCCTTCGCTGAACGTAGCAGCTCCGGTGGGCATGATCATGAACTCCTGGAAGTCGAGGCCATTATCGGCATGGGAACCACCGTTCAGAATGTTCATCAGCGGAACCGGCAGCGTGTTGGCATTAACACCTCCTATGTATTTATACAAGGGCAAACGGCACTCTTCCGCAGCCGCTTTTGCAACTGCCAGTGATACGCCCAGCATGGCATTGGCCCCGAGATGCTCCTTGTTGTCTGTTCCGTCCAGCGTAATCATTTTTTTATCAATGCCGCCCTGATCAAAAATGTAAGAGCCGTTGAGTTCCTGCTTGATAACCGTATTAACATTATTCACTGCTTTCTGAACGCCTTTGCCCATGTAATAATTTTTTTCTCCGTCACGCAATTCAATGGCTTCGTGCGAGCCTGTTGACGCTCCTGAAGGAACAGCAGCTCTTCCGAAAAAACCTGTGTCTGTAATTACATCTACTTCAACAGTCGGATTACCTCTTGAATCCAGAATTTGTCGTGCAGTTATGTTGGAAATGAAAGGCATTATGAATATTTTATCTTTTATTATAAAAAAAGCCCCCTCAGTAACAGAGAGGGCTTTTCTTCAATCAGGCATTCGAGTTGCTATTATCCAATTATTTTATTTCTTAAAGCGGTAGCTGTTTCACGGATTTTAGGAAGTTCCGCAGCTCCAATCTTGGAATTTTGCGAGATAGATTTCAGCATGGGTTTAAACGGTTCCAAATCAGCGGAAAGTTTTGCACAGTCAGCATTGCTTTTATAAGCATCCAGCAGCTGGTAGATATATTCAAAAGAGTAGCAATGTGCGTTGAGATCGGCATATAGCTTATTTGTATTGGCTCCGCCCGGATTTGTATTGAGCCCCTCCGTAGTGATATACAGACTCTCTACCCATCCTCCGGTGATCATGAGAATGGATATCGCAACGCGCTGGTTAGAGCGAAGATTTTTCTCTGCTTTGTCAAACGCCTTGTCTAGCATAAGCGAAAAGGTATCCGGCTTGCTTACGTTCATGATAAGTTCTTTGCTGAACTCAGGATCAAATGCCGTCCCGATACCGAGGTCTCCGGCAAGTTTTGCGACCTGGCCCAGGTATTCAACAGCATCCTGGGATTGATTATAGGCAGCAGCTGTGCTGAGATCTGCTCCCAAGGCGCCTAATCCTACCGCCTTTTGGTAAGTAGAAGAAAAACCTCCTGCTTTTCCTGATGGAATAAGAAAACCCTTGTTATAATTGATCTTGGCTACTGAAAGCAGAGCCGACATTTTACTTGGGGTAGGAATATTCACTCTTAGCATATCGAAATTGATGCGCACTTCGGATTTCATGGTATCCGTAGTAACTTCAAAATCATTCACTGCTGCGCTATCTTCTTCATGACCGCCTCCGCAGGAGGAGAACAGCAAAGCTGATCCTGTTATGCCTGCGATGAGGGCGAAATTGACGGGGAAATTTTTTTTGAACATAATTTTTATTTAGGGGTTAATTTTTGCTTTCCCTGCCATGATGAAACGGCTCCGCGAAAAGCAAACAAAGGTATATTTTTATCGGAATATATAGGAAATATTTTTTTCTCTGAAATCGGCTCAATCCAGCACCTTTACCACTCCCATAGAACAGAATTTTGCAATACGCTCTTTGATCATCTGAGAGGGTAACATTTGTTTCAGAATATTCAATTGCTTAAGTATCTCTTCTTTCACAAAGCGGTAGCTTTCTTCCGGATTGGTATGAGCGCCACCCAAAGGTTCTGAAATAATACCATCTATCAGCTTGTTTTTGAGCATGTCTGTGGGAGTAAGTTTTAAAACTTCCGCTGCTTTTTCTTTAAAATCCCAACTTCTCCAGAGTATAGAAGAACAGGATTCAGGAGAGATTACAGAATACCAGGTATTCTCAAGCATCAGCACCTTATCCCCTACTCCTATTCCAAGCGCTCCACCGGAGGCGCCTTCACCAATGATGATGCAAATGACAGGCGTTTTTAATCTCGCCATTTCAAATAAGTTTTTCGCAATAGCCTCGGCTTGTCCTCTTTCCTCAGCTTCAATGCCCGGATAGGCACCGGGAGTATCTATAAATGTAACAACAGGCTTGTTGAATTTCTCCGCCAGTTTCATAAGGCGAAGTGACTTTCTATATCCTTCGGGGTTAGCCATTCCAAAGTTGCGGATCTGTCTTTCTTTAGTAGTTCTGCCCTTTTGCTGACCTATGAACATGATTGTTTTTCCATCAACTTCACCAAACCCTCCCACCATAGCTTTATCGTCTTTCACAAACCGATCGCCTGCAAGCTCTGTAAAATTTCCCTGCGTGATTGCCTGAATATAATCAAGTGTGTAGGGGCGGTCGGGATGACGGGAAAGCTGCACGCGCTGCCAAGGGGTAAGCTTGGAATAAATCTCTATTTTCCTGGATTTTATCTTTTCCTCCAGTTGGCGAATGGAGGCCGAAACATCCACCTTGTTCTTAGAGGCAACCGCCTTGAGTTTTTCTATTTGCTCTGATATCTCTTCAATGGGTTTTTCAAAATCCAGATAATTCATACTCTACGAATTACGAATGGGACGAATTACGAATCTCATTTATTGAATTACGAATATAGTAATTAAGAAAGAACCTGAAGTAGCGAAAAACATTCATATTCGTATATTCGTCTTTATTATTCGTAATTCGTAGGAGCAATGATTTGTTTCCCCAACGCCAAGATCAACATAGGCCTGAACATTACCGAAAAACGGGAGGATGGTTTGCATAATATAGAGAGCGTTATGTATCCGTTGAAGAGGATTGTGTTTGATGCGCTGGAAGTAATTGAGGCCTCACCCCTGCCCTCCCCTTTAGGGAGGGAGCCGCAGGTGAAAATTCACACGACAGGGATTCGGATTGATGGAAACCCGGAAAATAACCTTTGCGTAAAAGTGTACAATCTGATTAAAAAAGATTACCCGCAGATTCCGGATATAAATATCTATCTGCACAAGGTTATCCCTATTGGTGCCGGACTGGGAGGAGGCTCGGCAGATGCTGCATTTTTTATTCGGTTATTGAATGACACGTTTGAACTTGGAATTTCCTGGGGTGAAATGCATCATTATGCCAAACAATTAGGAAGTGACTGCTCCTTTTTTGTAAGTAACAAGCCTGCTTTTGCGGAGGGAAAAGGCGATCAATTGGAATCCATTCAATTGGACCTAAGCGGGTATTACATTGCTTTGATCTGTCCGGATATCCATATAAATACTGCCCAGGCGTACAGTGGTGTAAAACCGAAAAAGCCTGAACGCTCTCTGGAAAATGATATTCAAAAACTACCCATCGCACAGTGGAAAAAATACATCCACAACGATTTTGAAGATTCCATTTTTCTTAAACATCCTGAACTGAAAAAAATCAAGAAAAAACTTTATTCGCTGGGTGCTGTTTATGCATCGATGAGCGGAAGCGGATCAAGCGTTTACGGGATATTTAAAAAGCAGCCGGGAGTAAAAAAAAAATTCCCCAAGAATAGGGTTTGGGAGGGAGCACTCACTTAGGCGTACTCCTCAGCATTAACAGGGCCAGCACTGTAAAAATCACGTTGGGTATCCATACGGCCACAAAGGTAAGGTTGTTGCTAAAACTTCCGTTGGTAGCAAAAGTAGTAGAGACCTGCATAAAAAGTATATAGGAAAAACTGATCAACAAACCGACACCCAGTTGCCAGCCTATTCCTCCCCTCACTCTCCGGCTTGCCACAGATACTCCAATGAGAGTGAGTACGAATGTGGCAAAGGGAAAAGCGGTTCGCCAGTGCTTTTCGGATTCGTAATAGGGGATCAGCGATGACCCTTTCAGTTTTTCTTCTTCAATATACGTGATCAGATCGGGCGTTTGCATAGATTCAATCTTTGTTTCTCTTGTGCCGAATTCCGAAGGCTGAAAATGCAGGGAAGTATCCAATTTTGCTCCCATTGAGATAGCTTCGGTCATTCCATTTATCGTACGTATAAAATAATTATCCAAAGACCATTTTCCCTGCGTGCTATCCCATGTTATTTTATCAGATCTCAGATAATAATAACGTTCTCCGTTCTTAATTTTTTCAAAAGAGAACTGATACCCGCTTTGTATGCGGTGGTTATAGCTGGTTACATAAATATAGTTGCCGGGTGATATTTGCCGGTGAATGTTCTTGTCCCTGTTCTCATAAGGATTCCTGATATATTTTTCCTCAAACGCCAGACGCACACCATTCGATTTGGGAATAATAAAATGATTCAGGTATAATGACATTGAAGCAAGCGCTGCGGCTGAGATCATATACGGAAGAAGCATTCGCTGGAAACTGATGCCGCTTCCCAGAATGGATATTATTTCGCTCTGATAAGCCATGCGGGAAGTGAAATAGATCACCGCGATAAAAGTGAACAACGGACTAAAACGATTCGCAAAAAAGGGAAGGAAATTGAAATAATAATCAAAAATAATTTCCTTCAAAGGTGGTTTTTTAAGCAGGTAATCTTCCATCCGCTCGGAGATGTCAAACACCACAACTATCATAAGGATGAGGACGATGGAAAGGAAAAAGGTAGTCAGGAATTTCTTTATAATATATATATCTATAATCTTCATAGGCAGGTAGCCAGATACAGCGTAATGCTAATATACTAACCGTTTGAACGAGTCAGAAAGTAAATTATCCCGAAGCAAACAGAAATACTTATAAGAACATTGAGCACGGCATACATCATATTTCCTCCTTTGGCCAATTCTACGGTTTCGTAACTGAAAGCAGAAAAGGTACTGAATCCACCGCAAAAGCCGGTAATTATCAGCAGCCGCAAAGACATTTCAGCGTTCATTCTCTCTCCCATCATAATTATTGCCAATCCTAAAACCAGGCAGCTCAAAATATTGGACAACAAAG
>SCSP01000013.1 GCA_004297845.1 Bacteroidota bacterium
CAGAAATCTTGAACAGTGGCTTCAAAAATTTATGTCGGATGAAACGCTTAGCTTAGTCCATTCTGATTGTCAGGAAATTGATAGTAATTCCAATCAACTCGAATCAGTACATAATGGAGGGGAGGGCTATCTCCTTGATGATCTACTCCAAGGTGGCAAATGGATCAATGGAACTAGTGGAAGCCTGATAAAAAGAACAATTATCGAAGAAGCTGGTGGGTTTGATATTGACTTATCAACAGGTGCAGATCAGGAGTTTTTTTTCAGAATTGCCAGCAAAGGAAAGATAGGCAGGGTACCTAAAGTTTTATGGTATTACCGGATTCATTCAAATAACATGCACAATAATATAGGTGTTTACGAAAGAGATACACTTTTAACATTCACTAGGGCCAATGAGCATAAATTATATAAAACACCTGCCTTCCGGAGATTGTGTCTTTCCAAAATGAATTACATGCTTGCCGGCATGTTCTGGAAAGCAAACAGAGTAAAATCGATAAACTATTTATTAAAAAGTATAGCATGGCACCCTCCAATTATCCTGACATTTTTACGAAAATTATTTAAATAGCAGAATCTATTGACTATCCACATTTTCCCTAATCAGAAAATATTCAATTGACCAACATTCTCGCTGTAACATACTGGAGCTTTAGGGAACCCATCTTTCAATCAGGAGCGCTACCCTACCTCCGCATTATTGCACGAACACTTCCCAAAGGGAGTACGCTGTACGTGCTAACACTTGAAAAAGATAATTACAATATCTCAAAGGAAGAAGAGGAAAAAATTCTAACGGACCTTCATGCCCATAATATCAGGCTGATCAGAAAAAGATATTACCGGTTTGGCTTAATGGCCCTGATCTCATGGTCTCTGTATCTTTTCCATCTTACATTCATTTGCTTTTCGAAGAATATCCGGTTCATACATGCCTTTGGAGCACCCGCAGGAAGCATAGGCTACCTCCTATCAAAAATTACCGGCAAACAATTGATCCTGGATTGTTTTGAACCCCATGCAGAAGCCATGACGGAGAACGGAACCTGGACAAAAGAAAGTCTGGCATTTAAAATGCAATTCAAATTTGAAAAACTGCAGCTCCAGAGAGCCAGTGCCGTTATTGCCCACACTTTACTTATTTCGGAGTATGTGAAAAGAAAACACGAGGTGCTGATCAGTAAACTATACGTTCGTTCCAACTTCGTGGACTTTAAACTATTCGATCCCGCGAACCTGGTCCCTGAAAATACCAGGAAGAGTTTAGGGATCGCAGCCGATGATATAATCTGCATCTACTCCGGCAAGGTGGGTGGCATCTATCTCGAAGATGAATTATTTGAATTTTTCAAGACTGCTTCGGAATACTGGAAAAATAAATTCAAAGCCATCCTGCTCTCCGATATTTCTCCTCAGGCATTGTCAGATTACCTCCAAAAATATTCCATTGACCCGAACACTGTAAGTGCCATGCTGGTTCCACACAGCAAAGTGCCGGAATACCTTTCAGCAGCAAACTTTGCCATTTGTGCCGTGAAACCCATCCCCACCAAGCTATACTGCTCCCCCATCAAAACCGGGGAATACTGGGCCATGGGACTTCCGGTTGTGATACCGAAAAATATCGGGAAAGATTCAGCTCTCATAGAACAGGAACAGATCGGAGCGGTGCTGTCAGCACTGAACAAAGAGGAATACAGCCTGGCGGTAAGTAAAATAAATTCCCTGTTTAACCCTGACAAAATTATGTCTCTGAAAGAAAAAATAATTTCCATTGCCCGTAAACATCGGGGGATTGAAGCCGTTGAAAGCATCTATAAAGAGATATATTCTTAAATCGCATTTAAAATGAATAGTGCGCAGATCCGGAATGCAATTTTCAAAATTCTCTTCTACACCGGACTGGGGCATATCCTGCACTTCCGGAACAAAAGAAGCGGGAAAATTCCCATCCTGTTGTTTCACAGGATAAGTCCGGAGCCCGATCCCTGCTGGCCTCCCCTTCATCCGGACGCATTTGAACATACCATCCGGCTTTTATCAAGGCATTATGCATTTTGCTCCCTGGATGAACTTATTGGAGGTAATGCCGGAAAAAATGCCTGCTGCATTGCATTTGACGATGGCTACCTTGATTTTAAAGAACATGCCTTCCCGGTACTTCTCAAATACAAAATACCTGTTACCTTGTTCGTTCCTACGAATAACATCGAAAATAATCTTCCGCTCTGGACAAACGAAGCGGATAGTTTTGTGAGAAACCTGAAAAAAGAAAATGAGAACAGCTCCATATCGATCGGCAATGAAACTGTTTCCCTCAAATTAAGTTCATCAAAAGACCTGTTTCGCACAGCCACTCAGGTTAAAGACAGATTAATGAGCATTGAACCCGGAACCCGGGATAAGATCATATCAGATCTTCAGAATAAATACGGTCAAAAAAGATCAGACCTGAAAATGTTATCCTGGAACGACATAAGCGATATGCAGGCAAAAGCCCCAGGCTTATTGAATATTCAGAGCCATACGCATACACATCCTTTCCTTCCATCCCTGAAACCGGACAGGCTGGAAGCAGAAATGGAGAACTCCAGAAACCATCTGGAGAAAAAAAATCTGAACAAGATCAATGCGATCGCTTATCCCATAGGAGCCTGTAACGATAACACCCTGGTATTTGCCAGAAAACATTATGCCCATGCATTCATGGTCGGAGAAAAGCTCGTGGAATTATCACAACTGCAGAACAACCCGGAGTACCTTTACCGGATCCCAAGATTCAACATATCAGACAATACCGGATACGAGATCTTTTTCAGGGTAAATGAATTTCACCGGATTTTTTCTTGAAATAAAATAAGGATAACGCTTTTCTTCACCCTTCGTAAAGGTTAAACTTTGAATGACTCCTGCGCCAGTGCTCTCCTGTAGCGATTGCCCTCGTAATAAATGATCGCTAATCCGCTTAATAAAAACGGGATCTGGGGAATCCTCAATCTGACCATGGCTCCAAAATTTGAGGTAGAAATGGCCACAGAAAATGCAAAAAAAACAGCGAAGATGAGGCAAAACAAAACTACCGGATTGGCAAATGTAATTCGCATGAATTTCCATGGACTTGCAAAAAAAACATAAAGAGTAAAGATCAGCACCACCATGTTTTCAATGGCAGAAATAAACATCACCATATTTTTTACTTCCCAGATAAATGGCCTGAACAATCCTGTCATGGTAGCAATAGGAAATTTAGAAATTACACCTGCTAACGTAGGCTCGAAACTCCCTAAATCAAACGAATTGCCTTGATAATATTCCTTCTTTAGATCCTCAGAGGCTTCAACTGCCTTTTGCAACATACTATCCATTGTGCTGTAATCGCCTAAGCTCGAACTGGTAAATGACCAAACCAGAAAACCAGCGCTCAATCCAAAAGCAACGATTAAGGGCGCAAGAAATATTTTAAGATAAACATTTTTAATGTTTGTCAAACGGCTCCATGACATCCACAGCATAGACCCCGGAAGTAATCCCAGAAAAATATATGGTTTGATCAGGATCATGATCACTGATGCAACAACTAAGGCGATCGAATAAAAAAGCCGAGATCTTTTATTAATAAAAATCTGATAAAAGGAAAAAGCATACCATCCCGCTGCGGCAATGGTCCATGAGTCCTTTAAAAGGCCGGATCCCCAAAACACAACCGATGGAACAAACAGCACGGTAATTGCAAATTGCTTATAGAGAGCATGATAATACGTACAAAACAAGCAGTACAACTTCCAAATACCGGTAAAACTCAGCGCTGCCATTAAGATCGAAGAAACCAGATAACTGCCAAAACTGATAAGTTTTATTGGCACAATTAGTCTTACAACTATAAATGCATTTGGATCATGCCCATACATGAGATACCCTGTTACGGGATGAATGTTCGAAAGTAATTCTCTGTTCAGGGGAGAAAACCATACCTCTAAAAAATCGGGTGGAGAAATAAACAATAATCTTAACAGTGCTGAACTATCCGAGTCGTAATTCAAGGTGTCTCCTCCTGCTTTATAATAATATACATAAATAAGGCATAAACAAACTGCTCCTATAATTTTAGCAAGAATACCCCAAACAAAATATTTATATTGAGGATTTTTTGCAATATTTTTTCTTTTAATGACCGAAGCAACAATGTATATAAACAAAATATAAAACGGAGCAATCAACCAATCTAAGTATGTAATTAAGTGATTTTGAATCATTTATATAAAAGTAATATATGCTAAATTTGTGCACATTCTCCTCATGAATAAAAGAGTAAAAAAATATTCATTTATCGTTTTATGTATAATTATTGTATTGGCGCTCCCATTCCTATACATTATCGTAAAAAACATTCAAAATGATTTGCCTCTTCGTGAATATGTAAAAGAATCATTGTTAAGGCGTGTAAAGACCGACATTCACCGGCTTTTCACATTCACCGGCAAAGATAAATTAAAACTGCCAGAGCTGTTTTTGGAAATTGATGAAAAGGCCTTTGCTGAATTAGACAGCCTTCGCAGCAGCAAACTTGAATTGCTGAATCATCAAGGCATAGCGCATAACGAACAAAGCCAATGGGATTATGTGAATGCCACCCTGGTGGTAAACGATACCCTGCACGCTATTAAGATAAGAATACGGGGAGATATGCCTTCTAATTACAATAGGGGACTTGAAAACTCATCATATCGCTTTAATGTAGAGAGCAAGACCTCCGTTTTTGGCAAGAAAAAACTTTCCATGGTTCGACCTTTTTTGGAGAACAATTTTTATGGCTACCTCTTCTCGCATTTTTTTGAGAAAGAAGGATTTATCTCAAATGACATACTGTTTATCCGGCTTTATTTAAACGGAAAAGAAAATGGCATTTATTTTTTGCAGGAAGGATTCTCAAAAGAGCTGGTTGAATCCTCTGAATACAGGGAAGGTGTTATAGTGCGGTTTAAAAACGACTGCGAGGATAACAACGGGACATACAACAGTACCGGAGTTCCGGAATTGGATGTTTACAGCGAAGGAAAAACACTTAAAGATTCATCCCTGTCAAAAAATTACAACCGGGCATTATTTAAATTTGAGGCTTTAAAATCCGGTAAGCTTGGTCCTGAGCAATGTTTCAATACAAAAAAATTTGCTAACTATTTCGCTCTTTGCGATTTCTTTTTGGCGCACCACTCTTATGTCTGCCACAATGTAAAAATGTATTTCAATCCCATCAATGATAAATTTGAACCCATCGCATGGGATCCTTCAAATTTTGTCCGCTATAAAATAAAGCTCCATGTTCAGCCCGGCTATACAAACTATTCAGGCGAGATATATTATAAAAAGGAATCTTATCCCATCCATAATTATTTATACAGGGATACAAATTTTTTGAAAGAATTTAACCGGTATATCTATCTGTATTCCCATAATGATTCCATTCGGAATTTTCTGCAAGAACATTATGAATTGATCGAAGCCATTGATCCTGAACTGTATCGGGACAGGTTCCAGGAAAAGTTCAATTCTTCTTTGATTCTCGACAATATCAAATCAATCAAAAACTGGTTCACTACAGATAACCGCTTGATTGCAAAAATATATCGCAACGAAAAAATCCTTGTTGTAAAATCAGTAAATCCGCTTCCCATCCTGCTTACTGCGTTAAAATTAGATCCGGAAATAACAGTTACCATTAACAAATTGCTGCTCCCCTACTCTTCCGATACCATTCCGATTGATTCCGGGGATCCCGATACCTGGGGAAGAAAGTTTTCACTTTCTTCGGTGATATATGGTATGGATTCAACAAAAATGAAATACAAGGGAGTGGTTTTTGAAAAGAAAGACAACATCAACAGCGTGCTGATCTCTGAAATTCCTGACACAACCATTTTATCATTTGATAAAAGGAACAAAGTTGTTTCGTTCCGGAAAAAAAATACTGCAGTTCAAAAAAGCCTTTACATCCCTCCCGGATATAGATTTATTATTCTGCCCGGCTCATCAATAATGCTTACCAATCATGCAAATATTATATGCGAATCAGGAATTCAAGCGCTTGGAACTCCTGAAAATCCCATTCAATTTCAATCTGACGGTACAGGAGGTATCCTGATCAAAAATTCAGAACTCAACTCTGAACTGAATTATGTTAATTTTTATAATTTATCTGCTCCAAAAGATGGAAATTGGGAGATTACGGGAGCAGTGACTTTTTATGATTGCAGTGTTCATATAAAAAACTGCTCCTTTAGCAATAACAAATCAGAAGATGCAATTAATATTGTAAAAGGTAATTTCTCTATAGATAGCTGCAACTTTTCGAATATTCTTTCCGATGCAATTGACATTGATTATGGAAAAGGAACCCTTGCAAACTCCGTAATCAGCAATACCGGAAATGACGGAGTGGATATTTCAAGTGCCCGTGTAACAATAAGCAACCTGCAACTTAAGAACATTGGAGATAAAGGTTTAAGCGGTGGAGAAAAAGCAATTGTAAATGCCTCAAACGTCAGCATTGACAAATCATTGATAGGAATCGCATCCAAGGACAGAGCAATCGTAAATATTAAAAAACTAAATGTTAAGAATGCAACGTATCCTCTTGCTGCTTATCAGAAGAAACCGGAGTATGGCCCTGCAATTATTACTTGCAGTAATTTTAGCTGCGATAACAAGAAATACCTGATTGAACAAAATTCAATCCTTGTATTGAACAAGGATACTGTCCGGGGAGCGGTTCCCGCGGTGTTTAAAGCAATATACGCAACAAAATAGCTAACACGCTTACCGGCTGTTTAATGGTGATATTTTTCTCCTTTCAGGATCGTAAACGCCCTGTAAAGCTGCTCCAAAAAAATAATCCGTACCAGTTGATGGGGAAAGGTCATTTTCGACAGCGCGATTTTAAGGTTTGAGCGCTTGTATACTTCCTCCGAAAATCCGTAAGCTCCGCCAAGCACAAACACAAGATGCTTAGTGGAAATATTTTGATGATGTTTTAACAAATCAGCAAAGCCTGTTGAGGTAATTTCCTTTCCTTCCGCATCAAGCAGAATCAAAAAATCCTTCTCACTTACTCTTTTCAAGATATACCCTGTCTCCTTTTTCCGAATCTGATTAGCCTCACCGTTTCCCGCTTCTATCTCCACCAAACTGCATTTGCAGTAATGTTTTAGCCTGTCTGTATACAGCCGCATGCCCTCAGAAACATACTTTTCAGAGGTCTTTCCTGTACAAATAAGGGTGATGGTCATATTGAAAAAACTTAACTTAGACCGGCAAAAAAAGTATAATTTCGCTACATAGCCTAATAAAATCGTCTTGGCGTGATAATTGCAGAATAATATAAAACAGACCTATGAATACCTTACTTAACATTCTGATGTTCTTCGCGCTGATCCAGCCTCCCGCTGAACCGGCATTAGACATTTCGGACGATGTTGCCTCTGCCGTAAAAACAGGAAATGCAGCCAATGTTGCAAAGTTCTTCTTTGCCAACGTAGATATGAAAATACTCGACAAAGAAGATGTGTACAGCAAGGCTCAGGCGGAACTTATCCTTAAAGACTTTTTTTCAAAGAATCCGGTAAAATCCTTTGCCGTAATGCACAAAGGCACTTCCAAAACCGGTGACCAGTTCGCTATAGGCACTTACGAAACTTCTTCCGGAAAGAAATTCAGAGCATACTTCCTTTTCAAAAAAGAAGGAACCGGTTTAACCATCCAGCAACTACGATTTGAGGCGCAGGATGAATAATTCCAAGTACGCTCTCCCCCTCTCCCTGAGGAGAGGGGCCGGGGGTGAGGCAAGAAAAGCCAATTTAACTAAATTTATTTTTTATAGCCTTAAAGAAGACATCGGCTCTGGCGACCACACTTCTCTTGCCACAATTCCCTGCCAAGCAACAAACACGGCATCTTTGATCATCAAAAAAAATGGGATCCTGGCCGGGATAGAACTTGCAAAAAAAATATTCTCGGCAGTTGATAAAGGACTAAAAGTATCTGTATTCAAAAAAGACGGAGCTCAGGTCAAAAAAGGCGACATCGCATTCAGCGTAAAAGGCAGCGCCCTGTCTATCCTCACAGCCGAACGCGTGGTGCTGAACTGCATGCAAAGAATGAGCGGGATAGCCAC
>SCSP01000123.1 GCA_004297845.1 Bacteroidota bacterium
AAAAAAGCAAATTAAATATCACATATTTATATTTAATTACCTTTACCGCACACCCATAAATTCAGGGTTTGTACATTTTTACGGGGACAAAACGATAACTCATGAAAGGAAAAAAAGGCGGAGGAAGACCTCCCAGCAGACCGGTAGTATTCAAAGACGGTTTTTATATAGAAGTCCGTAATCGCGGAGTGGATCCAGGTCATGGCGTTAAGCTCAGAAAAGCCACACGTGAAGAGATGCTTCAGTCCGCTGAAGAATACCGAAAAACCAAACTGGTTATTATCCTGGGCGAATATAAGGACGGGGAGCCTTTAAATAAAAAGGGGAAATAATTCAACCTGCTACATTACAGAAACAAGTTGCGTGTGACTTACCGCATTTTCTTCGGCAGGATGAAAAGAAAACCGTTCATTCACCTTTACTTTATTATAATCTTCCATATTTATCTCCCTGTTTATTTCCTCTGTAACAGTAATTGACAATCTTCTGTATAGTTCCCTGTACTCATAGATTCTCATTCGGTTCATCGGTTGGATGCTGTTGTTTATCCATCTCCATTGGGTCTCAGAATATTTCAGGAAGTTATAAATGGTAATACTGCTATCCATGTGCTGAAAATGATCGCTTAGATCGATAGAATGGCTCATCACACCCCCTTTTTTGCAAAGACGCCTAAACTCTTTCAGAATGACTTCCAAGGCATCCGTGTAAATATGCTCAAACGTATTATTAGAAGTGATGAGATCAAAACTATTGTCATTTAAGGGT
Organism: Bacteroidota bacterium; assembly: GCA_004297845.1. GTDB lineage: Bacteria > Bacteroidota > Bacteroidia > Palsa-948 > Palsa-948 > Palsa-948. The sequence continues at coordinate 769 of SCSP01000123.1, forward strand.
ATCTTTCTGGCATCGGCTACATGATATTCCATCCTGAATTTTTCCAGAAAAGATCCCAGACTATTGCAAGAGTGAGACTCAACTTCTTCCAAAAGAACATTTAACCTGCCTTGCAGGATGCCAGGTAAAATGGAATTCAATTTTCTGTTCTTAAAATACTCAACGTATTTCTGAACAGTAGTTCTGAACCGATCCTCATTAGCAAAGCGTACGAGATCAATGGTGGTAATTGAATCTGCGCCCAGTAAAAACATTCCAATCGGAACAACAGGGTACCAGCCTGTGCCGATTTCAAAGTGTGAGAATTTATCTGCTGATGAATGTTTCCTGAAATACTTGTAATGCTCCCTTGCGTGAATCAGCCTCCCCTCAAAATACTCATCCGACAGATTAACGCCCCGGGTAACGTATTTCTGGAAAAAAAAATTCAACTTATGTCCGAAAGGCAGGAATGAAATTCCCTTCTGAATAATTGCCTTAAAAATCCATTTCCGCATAAGTCAGCGAAGATAACAAAGACTATAAAACGTGAATTTTTATTTATAACTCTTCATAGGGATTTGTCAATTCTAAATGAATTCTTCCCTTATATTTGTAACTTCTATATGGCTAAAAAATCAATCGCTTCCGGTGTAGAAAAGAAGATTTCTTTTGAGGACTTCAAAAAAGAAATTCTCAACGACTATCGCATTGCCAGCGAGAGCCGGGAAACCAGTTTGCTCGGCAGAAAAGAAGTCCTCACCGGAAAAGCCAAATTCGGAATTTTCGGTGATGGAAAAGAAGTTGCACAGATCGCCCTTGCAAAAGTTTTCCGCAACGGAGATTTCCGATCAGGATATTACCGCGACCAAACCTTCATGTTCGCCACCGATAATCTTAGCCTTGAACAGTGGTTTGCCGGTTTATACGCCCATGCTGATATGGAAGCTGATCCCATGAGCGCAGGCAGGCAGATGGGCGGGCATTATGCCACACATTCCTTAAATAGTGATGGAACATGGAAGGACCTGATGAAGATCAAAAATTCTTCTTCCGATGTTTCTCCCACCGGAAGCCAGATGCCACGGTTGCTGGGTCTTGCGCTTGCTTCAAAATTCTACAGAAATAATCCGGACTTACATTCTGAAGAATTCAAAATATTTTCGAATGAAGGGAATGAGGTTGCGTTCGGTTCAATAGGGGATGCCAGCACTTCCGAAGGAATGTTTTGGGAAACCATTAACGCAGGAGGAGTTCTGCAGGTGCCCATGATCGTTTCTGTATGGGATGACGGACAGGGAATTTCAGTTCCTAAAAAATACCAGACCACCAAAGAAGATATTTCAGAAGTGTTGAAAGGATTTCAGCGGGATGAAAATAAAAACGGATATGAGATTTTTAAAACCAGGGGATGGGATTTCCCGCACCTCTGCGAAACGTACGAGAAAGCCGTTATGATAGCCCGCGAAAAACACATTCCTGTACTGGTGCATGTTGATGAAATGACACAGCCCCAGGGCCACTCAACTTCCGGATCGCATGAACGTTATAAATCCAAAGAGCGTTTACAGTGGGAACTTGATTTTGACCCCATCCGCAAAATGCGTGAGTGGATTCTTAATTCCGCCATTACATCCGCAGAAGAATTAGACAAAATTGAAGCGGTTGCAAAACAGCGCGTGCGTGATGCAAAGAACAGCGCCTGGAAAGCGGTCAATGCACCCATTCAGGAAGAAATACAAACCATTTTCTCTTTGCTGAATGAAACAGCCTCCTCCTCCGCAAACAGCGAAGAAATCAATTCTCTTTCAAGTCAATTAAAACAAACCATTGACCCATCCCGAAAAGATGCGCTCTCAACCGCCAGAAAAGCGCTGTGGCTGACCACCGGAGAAGATACTGATGCTAAGAAGAAATTATCTGCATGGATAAAGGAACAGCTATCACTCAACTTCCATCGCTACTCCTCTGCCCTGCACAGCGAAACAAAACTTTCAGCGCTCAAAGTTGATTCCGTACCCATTGAATATTCTTCTGATCAAAAACAAATGGATGGAAGAGAGATACTGCGCGAGAACTTTGACGCCATTCTTACAAAATATCCGGCTGTTCATATTTTCGGAGAAGACGCGGGAAAAATTGGCGGAGTGAACCAGGGATTAGAAGGCTTGCAAAAAAAATACGGAGAACACAGGGTATTTGACACCGGCATTCGTGAATGTACGATTGTTGGACAAGCAATTGGCATGGCCATGCGCGGATTGCGGCCCATTGCAGAAATACAATACCTCGATTACTTGCTTTACGCTTTGCAAATACTCAGCGATGACCTGGCTACTCTCCAATACAGAACCAAAGGCCGGCAAAAAGCGCCTGTAATCATCTGCACCCGCGGGCACCGACTGGAAGGAATATGGCACAGCGGTTCTCCCATGGGAATGATCATTAACGCGCTACGTGGCATGTATGTTTGTGTTCCACGCAACATGACCACAGCGGCAGGATTTTACAACACACTGCTTGCCTCCGATGAACCTGCTTTGGTTATTGAGCCTTTGAATTCGTACCGGCTGAAAGAAAAAATGCCAACTAACTTCGGGGAATTTAAAATACCATTGGGCGTTCCGGAAATTTTAAAAGAAGGAAACGATGTTACACTTATTACCTACGGTCCCAATTGCCGGATTGCCATGGAAGCAATTTCCAATCTGGCAAAAAAAGGAATTTCTGTTGAACTGATTGATGTGCGCACCTTGCTTCCTTTTGACATTCATCACGGCATTGTTGAATCGCTGAAAAAAACAAATTGCATCGTTTTCATGGACGAAGACGTGCCTGGTGGATCCTCTGCCTACATGATGCAGAAAGTGCTGGAGGAACAGGGAGGATATAATTTCCTGGATTCGGAACCAAAAACCATCACCGCAAAAGCGCACCGCCCTGCGTACGGAAGCGATGGAGATTATTTTTCAAAACCGAATGTGGAGGATGTGTTTGAAACGATTTATGGTTTGATGAATGAAAGTAATCCTGCAAAGTATCCTGCTGTTTATTAATACATCTCTCCATGCGTTCGTTTATCATGCCTTTTTATTGCCTTGCTTGATACACAAAATAATAAATAATTTACATTTTGCTAAGCTCCTCATACAACTCCTTCATCGGTAACCCCATTACGTTAAAGTAAGAGCCGATAATTTTTTTAATTCCTGCGTATCCTATCCCTGCCTTCGTGTTCATGCTGTTTTTTATCATTTTTATTTTTTTATGTTTTTTTAGAAATTGTATTTCAGCCTTTGAGCAAGGATTCATTCCTGCCGGCAGACATTCTTGTGCTCC
>SCSP01000124.1 GCA_004297845.1 Bacteroidota bacterium
CAAGGTATTAGGCGTTCCGTTTCCCAAAACAGTAGCATAGACGATAGCGTTAAGAGAAGGAGTTAGTTTGGAAATGAATTGTCCGCTGCCGGGATTGGCATATACGCCTGCCGTGGGAGTAATGGCGCCATCTGTTATTCCATAAACGTATATATTATTGCCCTGGTCCAAATCAATAAAGTATATCATTAGGACTTACGCAAAAAGGGATTAACAATTGAATTTTGATAAAAAAATGAGATTAGGGTTTAAAGAGAGGCTACAAGCTATAATGTGGTTGAATGAAAACCACAACAAAACTTTATTCATAAAATACCCCGACCCTCTGGGTCGTGGGTGGATGTTTTGTATTTGGTTCAGGGCTCTGCCCTGAGGTTAATACCATTTATTGCCAATATTTAATGAGCAGCACTAATAATTATACGGCAACTCATCTATCAGAACACTACGATGGTTTAAGCCATGACAGTGTAACGCGCTTTTTACGGGACAAACAGTTGAGTCCTTCATTGCTATGGAAAAAAGTGCAGCCGATTTTGATACAAGATGAGCAAGGATGCCTTATTGTAGATGACAGTGTCATGGACAAATCGCATTCTTTTAAAATAGATGGGGTTCAAAAGCAGTATAGCGGTAATGCACATGGGATTATAAAGGGTATCGGAGTGGTGAATTTGCTTTATTACAATCCCATACTCAATCGTTACTGGCTGATAGATTTCAGAATTTATGACATGGAGAAGGACGGTAAAAGCAAATTGGATCATACTAATGAGATGCTCTCATTAGCTAATGAAAGAGGATTGCTTTATTCTACTGTATTAATGGACACATGGTATGCCACCTCGCAGATGATGGTTCGATTGCATAATGAAGGCAAGATATTTTACTGCCCTATTAAAGTAAATCGGCACGTGGACGAAAGCGGAGGAAAGTATCCTTACCAATCGGTAGAAAAATTAACATGGACAGAAGAAGAATTAAAATGCGGCAAGAGGGTTAAAATTAAGAATACTTCAAAGAACATGAAAGTGCAATTGTTCCGGGTGACGATTTCCAATCGCACGGAATACCTCATTACCAATGATCTATCTCAAGTATCTGCTGAGGAAGCTTTGGAAAAAAGTTCCTTCAGATGGAAAATTGAGCAATTGCATAGGGAAGAAAAATAACTTACTGGTATTGAAAGATGTCAGGCCAGAACCAACCGAAGTCAACGAAATCACATTCTTTGCTGCGCATTAGTATGGTTATTCATGTCCAATGTAGCACATCAACAAAAAACAACCACTTATCAAGTAAAACAAACCCAATGGAAACACTATCTCTCGCAACAATTAAAAAAACCTACGCTCGTTTTTGCGTAAGTCCTAAATACGTTTTGAAATTTTTTCCTGTTTTCGTCAATGCAACACCCTGAGTAAAAAATCAGGTCAGCACACCCAGCGGGAGAGTTGTTGCTGCTCTGTATCCATTGGCAATTCTACTGTGTAGCGTTGGTGTGATTCGGGGAGCGTAATTGTAAGGGCGTACATGGTTTGAGTTAATTCAATAGCGCGATATGCGCTTACCGAAGATTTATGGAGATAGAGTATGCGTTCCATTTCCTTGAATACCGTGTATGCACAAAAGGCAATGCAGATATGCGATTCTATTCTTCGTTGCAGGCGGTGAAACACAGGTCTTACCCTTAAATCGTTTTTTGAAATACGGAACGCTTTTTCAATTTGCCACAGTTGATTATAATTTTCTACTACTTTTTTAGAGGGCAGCTTGCAGTTGGTTACATACCCTTTCAAACCATCCCATTGAGCATCTGCACGGAATTTTTCATAATCAATGACAAGGGTAATTTTTCCAGTGAGTTTCAAATATTTGTTGTATCCCTTGTTGTTAATGTGTGTTTTGGTAAGTTTTCCTGCTTTGAGATTTTTCTCTAATCGCGCCAGTCCTCTTTGGCGGTTGAAGGCGTCCTTGCGGGCTCGTTTGTCTGTAAAGCCAACTATGAGACGCACTTTGTTTTCCTTTCGGATTTGTTTTAACTTTCCCCCTGATAAATTGAGTTCAAGAATTTTTTTTTTTGATTTCTTCAGTTTCATTTTTTATGCGAGCGCCCAAAATGTATTCGTATCCCTTTTCAAATAAGTGTTGAAGATTTGCTTTGGAAAGCAATCCACTGTCGGCAATAATAATGGGTTTAGGCAAACGATATTTCCTTTGAAATTTTTCCAGTACGGGAATCAGTGTGTCGCCTTCATATTTATTACCTTCAAAAATTTCATAGCCGATGGGATAACCTTTTTCGCTTACCAATAATCCCAATAGTATTTGAGGATTTTGCGGACGACCCTCTTTTGAAAACCCCATCTTGCGAAAATTATCTTCGTATTCCACTTCAAAATAAAGCGTGGTCATGTCATAAAATATAATACCAATTTTGTTTTTCAATATTTTCCGTGTATGCTCGTACGCAATGCGCTGAGATTTTTCTTTGTAATCCCGATGGAGTTTATCCAAAAACCTGTACACCTTGGAAACATCAATGGTCAATCCTGCATAGCGATGCAGATAATCCGTAGTGGCTAATTTGCTCACCGGGCACACCAACCGGGAAAGAACCAAATGCTTAAAAAGTTCGTCCTTAATTTTGTTAACCCCAATGCGATTAAAAACAGCGCCCAATATTTTTTCTGGACCGATTACCCGCACCTTTGCCGTGTGATCATTGTTTAACGCATGAACAATCGCACGGTCGGTTTCATGCACAAAATCAAAACTGCCTTGCCCGAACAGAGTAGGAATTTTATGATGAGCTGTGCGCCATAAAAATTCTATCTCCGATGGATTAGAGGATGTTCCCACTGTTTCCACCACCCTATATTTTCCGCTGGACTTGTCAATGATTTGTATGCTGACACTCCCGCTCCGGTTAGGTGTTTTCCGCACAAACATGCGCCAAATATAAGGTGCAACACCCTAAAGATCGTTTTTAAAAACGATTTTTCTTTGATAATCAATGAGTTATGTTTTTAAGAAAATAGGGGTGACGAAAACAGGAGTAGCAGAGAATAAATTTCAGAAAAAAATTGAGATAGATGTTTCAACTTTTGGCAAAGGAATATTTTTTGTGAAGGTTTGTGATAAGAAAGTGGTGAAGCGCCATACAGAAAAAGTCATCTTAGAATAGAGAACGATAAGCAGAACTGTTTCAGCTATCAATAGATCACCACATCATAAGGCAGCCTCATCTGTACCCCTTTATATTTCATCACACTTTTCAGACGTTGGTAATTCTCATAGCTGGTGCCAAACTCCTTTTTCAATCCGTTCTGAACCATTGCTTCCTGGTCAAAAATAGTGTTAAGTATCTCTTCAAAGGGATCTTTCTGTTTTGGAAGTTCAAGGATACTGTACTCTTTCAACTCGGCTTTTTTCGCGGCAATGGCAATTGCGTCCTTAATACCACCAAATTCATCCACCAAACCTATCTTTTTTGCGTCAATACCGCTCCATACACGCCCCTGGCCAATACTGTCCACTTCGGCAACAGACATATTCCTGCCTTTGCCGACTTTTGATATGAAATCAGCATATACATCTTCTATCCACTTCTGAATAACTTCTCCCTCTTCTTTTCTTACCGGGCGGTAAGGAGACATGATGTCAGCATGTTTATTGGTGTTCACGGTATCCACCGTAATTCCGAATTTATTTTCAAAAAGATTTTTCATGTTAGGAAATACTCCAAAAACTCCGATGGATCCTGTAATAGTAATAGGATGCGCTACAATAGCATCCGCAGCACAAGCAATGTAATATCCACCGGAAGCGGCAACATCTCCCATGGAAACAACAACCGGCTTAACTTTCTTAGCAAGCGCCATCTCCCTCCAGATAACATCGGAAGCAAGCGCGCTCCCACCGGGAGAATTAACACGCAGCACGATTGCTTTTACATTGCTGTCCAAGCGGGCTTCACGTATTGCCTTGGAAATTTGCTCCGAACCAATGGTTTCTTCATCTCCTTCCCCGCCCTCAATGCTTCCCGAAGCGTACACAACAGCTATCTTAGTTTTGGTGTCAACATCACTGGCTTTCGGAGCATGCCTGTATTTATTCATTTCAACATAATTTATCTTTTCGGCAGATTTCGCCCCGGACAATTCTTTAAGTATCTCCAGCATTTCGTCCTTATAGAGAACCTGGTCCACTAATTTATATTGCAGTGCACTCTCCGCATCCGTAATGAGCATGTTATCCGCATACTTATTCAATTCGGCCACAGAAATATTTCTTTGCTTGGAAATCCCCTCCAATATAAAATTCCAAATGGAGCTTATGTAGGTGGTTGTCTGTTCTCTGTTTTCCCTGCTCATTTTATCGAGGAAGAAAGGCTCTGTAGCGCTTTTGAACTTTCCGTGACGGAATATCTGCATTTCGATCTCAAGTTTACTCAGCATATTCTTGTAGAACATTACTTGCCTGCTTAAGCCTTTGAAATCAACTGAACCTTCGGGATTTAGATATATCTTATCCGCAACAGTAGCAAGGTAATAGGATCCCTGGGAATACCCTTCGCTGTATGCAACCATGAATTTTTTTGAAGTTTTAAAATCCAAAAGCGCGTTTCGTATTTCTTCCAGCGTGGCTATACCAGCCGGGATGGAAGAAATATCAAGATAAATTCCTTTAATGTTCTTGTCCTCTTTTGCCTTTTCAATATTTGACAAAATATCGTTAAGCCCGATCGGCATTTTTTCAAAATTGCCTCCAAATGAAAAATTCGCAAACGGATCATTTGAAGTACGTTCCGGTATCTCATCTTCAAATTTCACGTGAAGAACTGAATTATGCTTCACCTTAATTGTTTTTTCCTTTTTAGCAGACATCTGCGATACAGACGAAACCACAATGCCAATAATGATCAGGAAAATGAAGACGGTTGTTACCACAACTCCCACTAATGTACCGAAGAATGAGCCCCAAAATGATTTCATATTGATATGTTTTTAGGCTGCAAACTTAAATAAAAATACCTTTATACCTTTACGCTTTAATAATATGAACCGATCATATCTTCTGCTGGGGAGCAATTTAGGCAACAGGGAGTCCTATTTGGCTCAGGCTCTTGAATTACTCTCGAAGAATGTCGGCAAGATAGCAGCAAGTTCATCCGTTTACAATACCGCCCCATGGCCTCCACATACAACTGTCCGGTCTGACGGGATGGATCAGGGAGATTTCCTTAATCAGGCGATTCGCCTTGAAACCGAATTTTCCGCAAATCAACTTCTTGAGAAGATAGTGTCTGTTGAAGAAAAACTGGGCCGGAAGAGGGAGAAAAAATGGGAAGCAAGGACCATTGACATTGATATACTTTTATATAATTCGGAGATCGTTAAAACACCCGTTCTGACAATTCCTCATCCATTCCTGCATGAACGCAGGTTTGCACTAGTGCCTCTTGCTGAAATTGCAGAAAGGTTTATTCACCCTGTCCTGAAAAAATCAATCAGAAAGCTACTTTCAGATAATATGGATAATTCGGCCGTTATAACCCACAGAGATGAATGATTTTGATTAAAAAACGTGCTAAAGGGCAAATTTTTTGAAAAAACGATGTTGTTTATTAACACCTCATTTTGATAAAAAAATTTGGATTGTTCAAAAAATAATTACTTTTGCATCAATTCAAATCGAATATAATCCCCTGAAACCAAACCTATTAATTAATTTAATATGAAAAATCAAATCCAAAATGTTGTTTTATCACTTCTCGCTGTTGTTGCACTTTCTTCCTGTGCAGGCTTGGGTTCTATGATGAAAAAGTACGACAAGATGGTTAAATACGAAGTAAAACCAAGTCCATTGGAAATGCATGGCGATACAGTGGTAGCAAATGTTAGCGGAACATACAGTCCAAAATATTTTGCTAAAAAAGTATCTCTTACTATCACTCCTGTTCTTAAATATAATGGAGGTGAAAAAGCGCTTAAGCCTGTTGAAGTTCAGGGAGAAAAAGTGAAAGTAGGTAGCGGGAAAGTAGTTGTATTTAAAGAAGGCGGAAGCTTCTCTTATAACGACAAAACAGCGTATATCCCTGAAATGAAGAACTGCGAATTAGTTCTTAAAATTCAGGGAAAAAAAGGCAGCAAAACAAAAGACTTCCCTGCAAAAAAGATTGCTGATGGCACTATCATCACTCCCCTGCTCGTGAAAAATGACGAGAAACCTTTAGTGGCTGATCATAACTTCAAAAAATCGTATCCTGTATCTCACACTACAGAAGTGTTCTTTCTGGTAAACACCGCTGACGTACGTTCTTCCGAAGTAAAAGGAGCAAGTATGTCAGGCACTCAGAAATTCATCGAAGAAAAACGTGTTACAAAAAGATTTGTCTTCAAAGGAGCAAGCATTTCTGCGTATGCTTCACCTGACGGAGAGTTGACGATCAACGAAGATTTAGCCGCTAACCGCGCTAAAAACACTGTTAAGTATTATTCTAGCATTGCAAAAAGCAAAGCAAAAGACAAAAATCAAATGTTGGTTGGCGGTGAGGTAGAAACTTTCTACGCTACTGCCACCACCGCGGAAGACTGGGATGGTTTCAAAACCATGATGCAGGCTTCTGAGATCAAAGACAAGGAGCTTATCCTCCGCGTATTGGAAATGTATCCTGACGGAGTGAAGCGTGAAGCTGAGATCAAGAACCTTTCTGCTACTTATAAAGAGGTGAGTGAGATCATCCTTCCTAAGCTCCGCAGAAGCGTTACGACCTGGAACTGCGAACAACTTAGCCGTCCGGATGATGAAATTTCAAAGCTTGCAGGAACGTATCCTGACAGTCTTGCAAATGACGAAATTCTATATGCTGCTACTTTAACTACAGACATCAACACCAAACTGAATATCTACAAGAACGCTGACCGGCTGTACGGTACAACTGACTGGAGATGTTCCAACGGGGTTGGTTTTGCGAACATCCTTTTAAACAAGACCTCTGATGCCCAAACATCAATGGATAAGGCAAAAGGCCTGAATGCAGGTGCTCCGGAAGTAAACAACAACCTCGGCATTCTGGTTCGCTGGAGTGGGGATAGAAAATCGGCAATGGATTTCTACAACAAAGCCGGTTCAAGTGCGGAAGTAGGCCACAACAAAGGAATTGTAAACATCCGTGACGGAAAATACACCGATGCAAACACAAACTTCGGTTCTGAAAACTCATTCAACGCTGCACTTGCAAAAGTTCTTGCGGGAAACGGTGACGGAGCTCTTACTGTAATCGATGCAAGCCCTGAAAAAGAAGATGCACTTTCTTACTACCTGAAAGCGGTAATTGGAGCAAGAAAAGGAGATGCTTCTATGCTGAACAACAATTTGAAGATAGCTATCGGAAAAGATGCATCTTTCAAAACTAAAGCTAAGGAAGATCTTGAGTTCTTCAAATTCCGCGACAACGCAGATTTTAAGGCTCAGGTTGGATGATAAGAGACAATTAATTTGTAAAAACTCTCTGCTAAACAGAGGGTTTTTTTTTGACACAATGCAATAAAGTTTAAATCTTTCTAAAAAACTCCCATAGCACCACTCCAGCACTCACCGCGATATTGAGAGAATGTTTGGTTCCCCCCTGCGGAATCTCAATACATCCATCACAGACATTTATCACATCCTGCTGCACACCATCCACTTCATGGCCAAAAACCAAAGCAAGTTTGGAAGTCCGGAGCGAGGAGTCCGGAGCGAGGAGTTGATCCAATGCAAGACTACCTTCAACTTGCTCTATTGCATATATTTTGTATCCCAATCCTTTCAATTCACTTATAGCCTCTAACGTGGACTTTAAATACTTCCATTTTATAGTTTTTGTGGACCCGAGGGCGGTCTTGGATATCTCCTTGTGGGGAGGGTATCCTGTTATGCCACAGAGATAGAGTTCCTCAATAGGAAATGCATCTGCTGTACGGAACACAGATCCCACGTTGTAGGCGCTCCGCACATTATCAAGCACAACCACAATAGGCAGCTTTTCCATAGTCCTGAACTCATCAGGCGATTTTCTGTTCAGCTCTTCGTTCTTTAGTTTTCTCATACAATGCTAATATACTAATGAATACTAATACAACGAATAATACGAATAGTTTTTCATTTATTTATACATTAGTATATTCGCATTTGAATTTATCACATTCATAACAACATGTCCTTATTAAAATATAGACCTGCAAAACGGGGTGGACAGAACGATTCGGAAACTCCGCTCATGCAGCAGTATTCCAGCATCAAGTCAAAATACCCGGATGCGATACTTCTTTTCAGAATTGGAGATTTCTACGAAACCTTTGGTGAGGATGCCATTAAAACTGCAGCTACGCTTGGGATAACATTAACCAAACGAAGAAATGGGGCAGCAGCAGATATTGAGCTTGCAGGATTTCCATATCATTCGTTGGACAATTATCTTCCTAAGTTAGTCAGGGGAGGTCACCGCGTAGCAATTTGCGACCAGTTGGAAGATCCCAAGTTCGCCAAAAAGATAGTAAAGCGCGGGATCACGGAGCTTGTTACCCCAGGTGTATCCTACAATGACAAAATACTCGATCACAAGGCAAATAACTTCCTGGCTTCCATTCACTTTAGTTCTTCCCCTTCCCCTCTCCCAAGAGAAAGGGGAACTCAAGCAGGTGTTGCATTTCTTGATGTTTCAACAGGCGAATTTTACATGGCAGAAGGAACAATGGAGTATGTGGATAAACTTTTACAGAACTTTAAACCCAGCGAGATACTTTTTCAAAAAAATAAAAAGAAGCAATTTTCAGAATTCTTCGGAGATAAATTTTATACGTACGGACTGGACGAATGGATCTTTCAGGAAGACTTCTCCAACGAAACATTGCTGAAACACTTTGGTACTTCATCGCTGAAAGGTTTTGGGATTGAGAACCTGAACATGGGAATTGTAGCAGCAGGCGCGGCACTGCATTACCTTGCCGCTACACAACACGACCGTGTGCAGCATATACAATCCATCTCCCGCATCGAAGAAGATCATTATGTATGGCTCGATAAGTTTACCGTACGCAATCTGGAGCTTTTCTGGTCGCCAAACGAAAAGGCTAAAACACTTATTGATGTTCTGGACACCACTATTTCTCCTATGGGATCCCGCATGATGAAGCGATGGCTCTCCATGCCTTTGAAAGAAAAACAGCCAGTTGAAGAAAGACTGAATATTGTTGATCTGCTGCTTAAAAATCAGGAGCTATCGGAGAAAATATCCCTGCAAATTCAACTGGTTGGTGATCTTGAGCGGTTAATTTCAAAAGTCGCAACTGGCAGAATTTCTCCGAGAGAAGTGGCGCACCTCAAACGGGGACTTGCAGCCATTGAACAGATAAAAAATGCGGCCCATCCCCCAACCCCTTCCCAAAGGGAAGGGGGGCAACAGCCTCGCTCCGGTTCATCGCGAGCAGAAGGAGAAAAGCCCGGATATATGATGGCAGATCCCTTACTTTACAAACTATTAAAGGAGTTTGTAAAAGAAAATAGAAGTAAACCAACGGAAGCGGAAAGCATTCTATGGACATGTTTGAAAAGAAAAGCTCAGGATGATTATCATTTCAGGCAGCAGCATATCATAGGGAAATATATTGCCGACTTTGCATGTCTTGACAGACAACTTGTAATTGAAGTAGACGGACTCATTCATCAATTGCCTGACAATATTGAAAATGATAAAGTAAGAACAGAGTGGTTAAAGGAACAGGGATTCACAGTTATTCGCTTTAAAAACGAAGAAATAATTGGAAACATTGAAGAGGTTCTACAACAGGTAGTTAATAGGCTGAAAAGCCTGCCATCGATAAAAGATGGTGTTCAAGTCCTTCCCCTTGGGAAGGATTTAGGATGGGCCGCTATTGAGAAGATCGGGGAACAGTTAAACCCCTGCCTTCTGATTCGCGCTCGAATCGAAAAAGAGATCGTCCCCGATCCTCCTCCCATGCTGAACAAAGGCAAGGTGATCTCGGATGGGGTAAATGCTGAACTGGATGAACTCAGGAAGATAACAACCTCCGGCAAGGATTACCTGGTGGAAATCCAACAGCGGGAAAGCGAAAGAACAGGTATTGGATCCCTCAAGGTGAGCTTCAATAATATTTTCGGATATTACCTGGAAGTTACGAATACGCACAAACATAAAGTTCCTGCTGACTGGATACGCAAGCAAACACTTTCCAACTGTGAGCGCTACATCACAGAGGAATTAAAACAATACGAAGAAAAAATACTGGGTGCCGAAGGAAAGATAGCCACGCTGGAGGCCCAACTGTTCAACGACCTGGTGCTCTCGCTGGCGGATTACATCCCTCCTGTCCAACTCAATGCTTCGCTGATAGCCCGTCTGGACTGCCTCCTTTCTTTTACACGTACGGCACAAAAGAACAATTACGTACGCCCGCATATCAATGATGGCAGAATACTGAACATCAAGAACGGAAGACATCCGGTGATTGAAACGCAGTTGCCGGTTGGAACAGAATACATCGCCAACGATATTTACCTGGACAACGAACAGCAGCAGATCATCATCATCACCGGACCAAACATGTCGGGAAAGTCTGCGCTGCTGAGGCAAACAGCCCTCATCACCATCATGGCGCAGATGGGAAGTTTTGTACCTGCACAGCATGCTGAAATAGGCCTTGTGGACAAGATATTTACCCGCGTAGGGGCTTCGGATAACATCTCGCACGGGGAATCCACATTCATGGTGGAAATGAACGAAACTGCGAGCATCCTGAACAACCTCTCAGACAGAAGTTTAATTCTCCTGGATGAAATTGGCCGCGGCACCAGCACGTATGATGGCATTTCCATTGCATGGGCCATTGCGGAGTTTTTGCACAACCACCTCACCAAACCCAAAACACTTTTTGCCACGCATTACCACGAGCTGAATGAAATGGAAAAGACGATGCCACGCATCAAGAACTTCAATGTGTCGGTAAAAGAAGCTGGCAACAAAGTAATTTTTTTGCGGAAGTTGGTTCCCGGAGGCAGTGAGCACAGTTTTGGAATACATGTAGCCAAAATGGCGGGAGTTCCTAAGAAGGTGGTGGACAGGGCGAATGAAATTTTAGCAACACTTGAAGAAAAAGCAGCCGCCCCTGCCCGAAAGGGGGGAACTCCGCAGCACCCTTTAGGGCGGGGGGCAAGCGGAGCGCAAGGGGATTATCAGTTATCCTTTTTCCAGTTAAACGATCCGGTGCTTTCACAAATAAAGGACGATATATTGAAAACGGACATTAACACACTTACTCCGGTAGAGGCGTTGATGAAACTCAATGAAATAAAGAAGTTGATTGGAGGGTAAGTTTACCTCAACCTAAAATTCTTTCCTAAACATACTCTCCTAACCTGCTCATCATCAGCGAGTTTCTGATCTGTTTCAGATTTTAAAATATTTCTTCAAATAGACGTGAATCACGTTGTGTATTGATGCAATTAATATTTCCATTATCTTTGTGAAAAATAAATTAATATGACCACCCTCGAAAAAAAAATGAACCTCATAGAATGGCTTCTTCACATGGAAGACAAAACCATTTTAAGAAAGGTGGAGCGCCTGCTTGAATACGGAGTTGATAAATGGGATCAACTTACTAAAGCGCAACAGAAGGAAATAGATGAGGCTATTGCAGAACTTGATAAAGGCAAAGGCATTGCACACCATGCTGTTATGACCAAGCTG
Source organism: Bacteroidota bacterium (assembly GCA_004297845.1). Lineage (GTDB taxonomy): Bacteria > Bacteroidota > Bacteroidia > Palsa-948 > Palsa-948 > Palsa-948. Next base: position 11,756 of record SCSP01000124.1, read on the forward strand.
CACAGCAGATGATGCCTGTAGTTTGGTCGCCAAAAGCCCTGGCGAACCTACAGTTTCTGGTTGAGTTTCTTGACAAAAAGTGGAATCCAACTGTTTCTGATAATTTACTTGAAGAACTTGATAAAGCCGTTGAACGCATTTCGGCTAATCCGCAGATATATTCTCTCTATTCGCGGAAAAGGAACATACGTAAATGCCTGGTGAAAAAACGAACTCTCCTCTTCTACAGGATTCACCGTTCTGAAATACAAATTGTGCTGGTTGTGGATGCGCGGCAAAATCCTAACAAGTTTGAATTTTGAAACGGCAAGCGATTTTTTTTTTGACTACATCTACCTCAACTCAAAATTCTTTCCTAAATATACCCTCCTAACCTGCTCATCATCAGCAAGTTCCTTAGCTGTACCGGATTTGAGGATGCTGCCTTCAAACAGCAGATAGGCACGGTCGGTAATGGTGAGGGTTTCGTGCACGTTATGGTCGGTGATGAGAATACCGATGTTCTTGGCTTTCAACTTGCGTATGATCTGCTGGATGTCTTCCACCGCAATGGGATCGATGCCGGCAAAGGGTTCGTCCAATAAAATAAAACCGGGTGAAGTGGCCAGACAGCGGGCAATTTCCGTTCTTCTTCTTTCTCCGCCCGAAAGCACATCTCCGTTGCTTTTTCGGATCTTCTGCAAACCAAATTCTTCCAAAAGGCTCTCGAGCTTTGTACTTTGCTCCTGTTTGCTGAGTTTGGTCATTTCCAGAATGGCCTTGATATTATCCTCCACACTCAGTTTGCGGAACACAGATGCTTCCTGAGGCAGATAACCGATTCTCAACTGAGCGCGTTTGTACATGGGCTCTGTGGTAATATCCTTATCGTCCAGAAATATCTGTCCTTCATTTGGTTTGATAAGTCCCACCGTCATATAAAAAGTGGTGGTCTTCCCTGCCCCGTTGGGTCCCAGTAAACCTACGATCTCGCCTTGCTTAACGTCCACCGAAACGTTGTTCACTACAGTTCGGCTTTTGTAGCGCTTGATGAGGTTATTTGTCCTTAAAATCATAATTACTTATATGGTAAACACAAAAATACGAATTAACATCTGACATCAAACCTGTGCCAAATTGTTGTTTATCTCTGTGCAACTCTTTTTACTCTGTGGGCTCTGTGTTAAAAACTTCCAACACAGAGGCACAAAGACCACAGAGTTGCACAGAGCAAGCGGATAAATCCTATAGAATATCACATTTGACGTTCGACCCATCTTGCATCAGAACGTGACTTGCATCGACCACATAATCCCAAATTTCGGTATCCTGTTTCCTCCCTTTGCCTTGTAAACTGCTTCGTAGGCTTTATCAATGTACGTGAGGCGCCACAAAGCATCGATCCGGAATATCTTAAAGATATTTTCTATGCCGGCACTTACTTCAACGTACGGACCTTTATTCAAACTGCTGAGTGTTTCAGGAAAGATCAACACATTTTGATTTTGCTTGGTCACATTACCAAAGAGCGCTTTTCCGGTGATCACTTCTCTCCACTTCAACTTGCGCATCAGCGGAATGTGATTTAAAAAGAAACCATCAAAGTGATGAAACACCTGAGCCGTAAAATACTGATCGCTTCCAAACTCATAATAGTTCATCATGTTGTATGCATAGGGGTCGTAAATAACTGTTTCATTACCACCGTGAAGAGAAAGCAGCGGGAACGGAACTTTACCGAACACTTTTCCAACTTCAACCACATAATCCGTATAGCCCAGTAAAGGCATGGTGCGGAATCGGTCACTCACGTTGAAGGTGAGCTTGTGGTATTCATAATCGCTCCTCAAAATATTCTTGCCACCGTATGCGTAATACAAAGAAAGTACGGGATGCTTGGTGCCGGTATTGGTGCGCGCAAAAGTATACTCTATGTACTTTTCATCATAGGCAAACCGAAGCAGCGCAGTGGCTTCTGAGGAAATAATATTGTTCATCGAAAGTGTGTCGGTTCCATTCGGCCCGACAAAATTATATCGCTGACTGCCACGCGGGGTCATGATCCTGTTCACCATGAACAGCTTCGTGTTGAATCCCGGGAAAGGTTCCCACTCATAGCCAACTTTCGTCTGCTGAACGCTGGTCATGTTGTTAAGTGGGGTCCTGCGGAAAGCGGTGGACAGAATATTATCACTCGTAAATGCGTTTGCGCTCTGCCCCAAAATCTCAAGATCGTCTTTGTAATCCAGATAAACAATCTGTCTGGGTTTTTTGGTAATGAAAGATTTATAAGCGATGTTATACTTATAAGTTTCGTCTCCCAGACCATAGGCTCCGTATCCGCTGAATTCCATCCAGCGGCTGAACTTATCCGATGTCCTGAACCCTGCCCTGAAACGGTTTCCCTCCACCCCATTAAAAGAATATACTTTGTAATAAGGACCGAGCTCAAACCATCCTACTTCTTTGTAGCCTGTCACAAAAATGTATATCCACTGATACCATGCCTTGTAGATGGGCATTGACTTGACCGAGTCCACCATTTTATATATCTGCTTTTCATTTCTGGAAAGCGTATCGTGCCTTGCTGTTTCCCAGAATTTTTCATCTTTCACTTCTGCTCCTTCTTGCACCTGAAGGTTATCTACCCGGTTAAAAAAATCTTCGCTTTTTGGCTTATTAATCACAAAGTTCTTGTACGAAGTGGTTTTCCTGCCATAAAAACCGGCCTGTCTGGATTTTTTACGATTGTCATCGATCTTAAAATCCACTACCAGCCGATCGCGGCTGAGCATCCAGTTGCTGGTTTTTGATGAAGAATCAGCCGGCACATAAGCATACTCCTGGATCACATTCAACGCTTTTACAAAGTTCAGATTAACGTCTGTTGGAATGGTCATTTCAAGGCGCTTCACTGCAAACGTAGTATCGGACACCCACATATTTCCTGAAAAAGCAAATTCCTGTTTGCGTCTTGGTTTAAACTGCAGATGAAAACAGCGGTTGCTGCCGACAAAAACGCTGTCGATAAGGTAAAATTTATAGTAGTTAAGGGCATTGTCGGAAATGGGACTTGGAAACTGCTTTCCGAAAACAAGGATATTGTTGTTGTAAATATTCACGTTCTGGTACATCTCCCCCATAAACTGGGAAACACTTTTATCCTGCATTCCGGAAACCTTGCTGGCTCTGATGATTTCCTTTTTGAAGCGGGGTGCGGTGCGGTAAAAAAAATTTGAAATGGATTCTGACAGAAGCAGCGGCAGATAAGGTTTTTCTGTTACGCTGGTACTATCTATATAGTCAAAAACAAATTTAATGGGCTTCAGCAGTTTTTTCTCCTTCCACTCGGGAGGGATGTTGTTCATGTCGAACTCTATCTTGTTATACACCTCGTATTCGTAAGAGGAAAGTTTTTCTTTGTCATTACGGTCTTTATGAGAGATCACAAACCTCAATATCCGGTGTGCAGGATTTTCTCCGGGAAGCACCACAAATTCGCCAAGGGTAAGTTGATCCGTGTCTAAATAAATATTGATATTTTGGAGCGTGTTTTTTTTGACACCTATTTTTTTGGTCTTATAACCAATGTATGAAACATCAAGGCTGTCGGTTGGTGCAGCAGTTGTCAAAGTGAAATTTCCATCTACATCGGTGGTGGTAAAAGGTTTTCCGCCTTTGTATTTAATATTCACAAAAGGAAGCGGTTCGCGGCTCACTGCATCATATACCTTGCCGATGATCTTTGTTTCCTGGGAAAAGACCATCTCACCTAAATCCTCCCCCAAGGGGAGGACTTGTATGACTAAAGGGAAAACTAAAAAAAACACAAGCATCCTCACAGGTAAAAATTGGCTGTTTGTATTGTCCCTCTCCCCTTTGGGGAGAGCCGGAGAGGGGTGGTAGTTACTTTTTCTTCGCATACATCGAAACAAATATGCTGGCTTCATATAATAAGTAGAGCGGTGCGGAAACAATCAGCAAAGTTGGGATATCTGAAGAGGGAGTTATGATTGCTGCAATAACTAATACGATTACCCACGCATATTTCCTGTTTTTCCGCATAAAACCAGGTCCTAAAATGCCTATCTTGGTAAGAAAATAAACGATAATTGGAAGTTCAAAAACTATGCCCATTATGAAAGTTAGAACGGTTACAGTAGAAATGTAAGAACTCATTGCAATAGTGTTTTTCACGATCGGAGTTACCTGGTAATTACCCAGAAAATTTATGGTGAGCGGCACAACGATATAGTAACTGAATAAGACACCGGAAATGAACAACAGAGAGGCAAAGAACACAACACCGCTGGTATATCTTCTCTCTTTTTCGTGCAGAGCAGGTTGTACAAACCTCCAAAGTTCCCAAAGCACATAAGGAGCTCCCAATATCAAACCTCCAATAATTGAAACCCAGATATGAGTTGTGAACTGCCCTGAAAGATCGATATTAATTAATTCAAATGAAACAGACTGTATGCAGAGTGAGTCTTCAAGTCCGGTAAGGTGCGAGAGTTTGCAAAGTGCACGATAAGTCAAAAAATCGGATTGCATGGGACCAAAGATGACGGTTCCGAATACAAACTCATTGTAAACAAAAAATACCGATGCGAGCGTAATCACCATTGCTGCAGAACGTACCAAATGCCATCGCAGCGATTCGAGGTGCTGAAGGAAGGACATCTCCGATTTCATAGGGAGGTAAAGGTATAAGGAAATAAGGTATAAAGGAGTAAGTGAAGGGAATGATTCAGAACCGGTAATCCTTATACCCTATACCTCTAATGGGGAACATCGCATTCATTCTCCTTACTTTTCATCCTGAAAGTAATGATGACACCTGCAAAAGCGTACCAGTCCTTGGTATACGAATTTCCACGCTGTCTGCCGGTATTGCTCCCGCCTTCCTGTGTAAGACTTTTGTCGGAAAGTGCGGCTGCGATGGGACCTTTTGCTGATGCCAAAAGTCCCGGATCAGCATATTTTCCACTTACGTCATCTAAGTAATCAGTAAAAGTTTTTCGGATCCCCCACTCAAAGTTGATACTTACCTTTTTGGCTGTGTTCACTTTTAAACCAAGACCGAACGGGATTGAAAATTGAGTGAGAGAATAAGTTTTTTCGCTGGAAAAAACAGATCCCTGTCCTTCTGTACCCATGGGCTGCAAATTATACCATCGGTACTGATAAAATCCCATAGGATTAAAATGATATACTGCAACTCCGGCAAAAACATAGGGGGTAGTAAGCGCCAGTTTTTTGCTTCCGGTCAGGTAGGGTAAAAAATTAAACTCACCTTCAACAGCAAATTCCATGATCTTTGACCTGAATGAAAGATTTCTGTTTATGTGCGCATCGTTGCTTGAATAGGAATCATCCGCTTCAAGAATTCCAAATGATCCTACAGCTTTAGCGGATATGCGAGGGTTCAGGTTTACACGGTAAACTAAACCGGCTGCCGGACGGGTAAAGCGGCTAAAATGACCCGATGGATTAAGATCTCCGGTGTAATAACTTCCACCAAGAAAAATACCCAGTTCGCTGCTTTTGGGACTTATCTTCAGTGGATGAGGAACGTACATATTGCCGCCATCCTGGGAAAAACTGCCAGTAGACAGTAGACAATAGACAATAGACAGAATTATTATTTTCCCACTCATAAGCTATCCTAACGAAGATAGATAAAAATTATTTTTAAACTTGTATTCTTTTGTCTACTGTATATTGTCTACTGTACTTGCCATTCAATTGCGTTTATCCAACCCCCAGTTCAATTTACTGCGCAATTTTAATAGAAAATCCTGTTTTTCGAGGGATACAAGGGAAAATAAGAAACCTGCCTTTTTAATTGAAAGTTTTACAGGAGCTTTAATGTTCTCTGAACGCGAATCCAGCGATACCAGAAAATTAGGGCTTCTGCCTTCGACTTCCAGCGTAACAGTGTCATGCGAAGAGATAATGACCGGACGAATATTAAGATTATGCGGTGCAATCGGTGTTATCACGAAATTGTCGGAATCAGGCATTACAATGGGACCTCCGCAGCTGAGAGAATAAGCAGTTGAACCGGTGGGTGTGGCCACAATCAAACCATCTGCCCAATAGGAATTCAAAAACTTGCTGTTCAGGGACACATGAATAGTGATCATGGACGATGAATCTGTTTTTTGAACGGCTATTTCATTCAGGGCATATTTGCATCCTCCAAAATAGCTGCCTTTCATATTCAGTTCAAGCAATGTTCTTTTGTCAAGAGAATATTTGCCTTTTAGCAGAGAATCCACTGCAGGTTCTATCTCCTCTTTGGAAATGCAGGAAAGAAATCCGAGGCGGCCGGTGTTAATTCCAACAACAGGAATTTCTGAATCTCTGACAAGAGTTACTGTTTCAAGAAAAGTACCGTCACCGCCAATGCTGAAAAGGAATTTGACCTTTCCTTTTATATCCTCATATTTTGAAAAAACATCTTTTACCTTAGCCTTCCTCCCAAGTTGTTTCACCAACGATTTGTGAAGAAGCGCCTCCACTCCTGATTTTTCCAACTTCCATAATAGTGTAAGCAAAGCTTCAGCCGAAGAATCAGCCTGAGCCTTCTGTCCTGCAGGCAACTTGGGGTTAAATGCGTGACCGTAAATAGCAACTTTCATAATGCTAATATACGAATTGATACTGTTCCTATGAGAAAACTTGGCTTCTCTGATCCTTCGCAAAATTACACCACCGACAATCTTTTTCTCCACAACCCCGTGTGAATTCGTGGTTCATTATTTTGGCGTAGGTTTCTTTCACCTGTTTTTTTACGATGGAGATATCTTCTTTTGAAAAAGGGATTTTCACTTTCACGAAATCTTTTGTCTTTGAAGATTCCTTTTCCAGAAAATCAATTTCTCCCGATATCATCTTCCAGTTCTCGCGTTTAAAATTATCT
>SCSP01000125.1 GCA_004297845.1 Bacteroidota bacterium
ATATGTCGTTAGGTATACCTGCTGTTGTCTCGCCCGTAGGAGTTAATAATGAAATTATAAAAAACGGAACAAATGGTTTTTTTGCGGATTCCTCTCTGGAATGGAATAATGTTTTGTCAAAATTAATAGAAGATGCTTCGCTAAGGGAAAATATTGGGAAAGAAGGTAGAAAAACAATAGAGAATTTTTACTCTGTTAATGCACAGCAGGAAAAGTACCTGAAAATTTTCAGTGAATTAATTAATTAGTTGCATTTTCCTCCGAAGTTTTATCGGAGGAAGAGGCTTCTTTTTTCTTTCCACCACGGCTTCTGCGTGTTTTCCTGGATGGAGCAGCACCAGTGGTTTTTGCAGCAAGCATATTCTCGTTGAAGTCAACCAGTTCGATAAAGCAGGTATTTGCGTTATCGCCCAGGCGGAATCCTGTTTTCAGAATGCGGGTGTAGCCTCCATTGCGTTCTCCCACTTTGGGCGCAATGTCGCGAAAGAGGGTGATAACCGCATCTTTGTTCTGCAAATAGCGAAACACCATCCTGCGGGAATGGGTAGTATCGCTTTTAGAACGTGAAATGATAGGCTCAAAATACTTTTTAAGTGCCTTAGCTTTAGCCAGCGTTGTGTTAATGCGCTTATGAAAGATCAGCGATGCAGCCATGTTGGATAGGGTAGCATGGCGGTGCTGCGACTTGCGGCTGAGGTGATTTATTTTTTTTCCGTGTCTCATGGTTGAAGGTATATGGGTATAGAGGATATAGGGGATATAGAGGCAGGGTGAAAGGGGATGGTTACCGTATTTCCCTTATACCTCTGTATCTTTATACTTCCGCTCCGTTAGTTCATTATTTTTTCTTTCATGAATCCATATTTTGCAACGTCCATTCCGAAATGAAGACCTTTTGTATTTACCAGTTCTTCCAGCTCAGAAAGGGATTTCTTTCCGAAATTACGGAACTTCAAAAGATCCATTTTGTTGTAGGAAACCAGATCGGCAAGAGTCTCTACATCTGCTGCTTTCAAACAGTTTAGTGCACGAACAGAAAGGTCCATGTCAACTAATTTTGTTTTGAGCAACTGGCGGATGTGAAGTGCATGTTCGTCAAAATCCTGTTCTTTGCCTTTTTCTTCTGTGTCCAATGTAATTTTTTCATCAGAGAACAGCATGAAGTGGTGGATAAGGATCTTTGCGGCTTCTTTCAACGCCTCTTTTGGATGAATGCTTCCATCGCTCTTTATGTCAACAATCAGTTTTTCGTAGTCTGTCTTCTGTTCAACACGGAAATTTTCAACAGTGTATTTCACGTGACGGATAGGAGTGAAGATGGCGTCAATCGGAATATATCCAACCGGGCTGTTGATCGCTTTATTATCTTCGGCAGGAACATAGCCGCGGCCTTTGTCGATAGTAATTTCAAATTTTGTTTTCACGTTGCTGTCCATCGTACAAATAACATGGTCCGGATTTAATACCTGAAAAGCAGAAGTAGCTTTTCCGATATCACCGGCAGTGAAATGATCTTTTCCGTTGAGGGAGATGGTTACTTTTTCGTTATCAACTCCATCAATTTGCTTTTTGAAGCGAACTTGTTTCAAGTTAAGAACGATCTCAGTTACATCTTCAACAATTCCTTTTATAGTTGAGAACTCATGCTCAACGCCATCCACGCGGATGCCGGTGATTGCATGTCCTTCCAAAGAAGAGAGGAGAATTCTGCGAAGAGAATTTCCTACCGTAACACCGTATCCCGGTTCCAGAGGACGAAACTCAAACTGTCCCTCTGTGTCAGTTGATTGGATCATGATTACTTTGTCTGGTTTTTGAAAAGATAGTATTGCCATGGTATTATTTAGTTTTAAGTTTAGTGTTTAAGGTTTAAAATGTTTGTTCGGATAACAGATATTTAGAAATTTGCAGAATTTCAGATTTTATGAATCTGTGTTTTATCCGTAATTCCGAAAATCCGTATGTATTTGTTATCTGTGCCATATTACTTAGAATACAACTCGACAATCAATTGTTCTTTAATATTTTCCGGGATCTGCGTGCGTTCAGGAACGGCCAAAAATCTTCCCTGCATCAGGCTTCTGTCAAATTCCATCCATTGATAAGTAACATTTCCCGAAGCAAGTGAATTACGGATAGGATCCATGTCTTTTGATCGCTCTCTGATTCCTACAATGTCTCCCACTTTTACAGTATAAGAAGGTATGTTGATCACCTCATTGTTGATGGTGATATGTTTGTGAGAAACGAACTGGCGCGCAGCTCTCCGGGTAGGGGCGATGCCCATGCGGTATACCACATTATCTAAACGCGATTCCAGTATCTGAAGGAGAACTTCTCCGGTTACACCTTTCGCACGTGCAGCACGTTCAAAAGTATTTTCAAACTGGCGTTCCAAAACGCCATAGGTATACTTTGCTTTTTGCTTTTCAGCCAGTTGAACAGCATACTCCGACTTCTTGCCTCTTTTCTTGGTATTGCCGTGCATCCCCGGAGGATAAGCTTTTTTCTCCAAGGTCTTTCCGTTCCCACCTAAAATAGGCTCAGCGAACTTGCGGTTGATTCTTTGTTTTGGTCCTGTGTATCGTGCCATTGTTTGTTTTTTGGACCCTTCCGTTTCCCCCGAAGGGGGAGTGATAGGGCGCATTTTTTGGTTGCTGTTTTTCGATCAGATTTGAAATATGTTTTTATACCCTGCGTTTTTTTGGGGGACGACATCCGTTGTGCGGAATAGGAGTGAGGTCAATTATTTCCATGATCTCGATCTTATTCGTGTACAAAGCACGCATGGCAGCCTCTCTTCCTCCGCCAGGTCCCTTGATATATACTTTTACTTTTCTGAGACCTGCTTCGTAAGCAGCTCTTGCCGCATCAGAAGAGGCAACTGTTGCAGCATAGGGTGTATTTTTCTTTGAACCTCTGAATCCCATTTTTCCTGCGGATGCCCATGCTATGGTTTGTCCTTTCATGTTTGTCAGGGTAATGATGATGTTGTTGAAAGCAGCATGAATGTGCGCTTCACCGATAGCATCTACCTTTACCGTCCTTTTTTTCGCTTTAACAGGTTTTGCGGCTGCTTCTGCAGAGCCTTTTACCGGTTGACCTTCTTGTTGTGATTTTTTTTCTTCAGCCATTGTCTATTGTTTACTTTTATTATTTTGTATTTCTTTTTCCAACTGTTTCTTTATCCTTTACTTGGCGCCAGTTTTTTACCTGCAATTGTTTTTCTTCTTCCTTTTCTTGTACGAGCGTTACTTCGTGTGCGTTGCCCGCGGACAGGAGCGCCTTTTTTATGGCGAATACCGCGGTAGCTTCCAATATCAATCAAACGCTTGATGTTCAATTGGGTTTCGGAACGCAGTGCGCCTTCTACTTTGAATTTTTCTGTGAGAATCCCGCGTATCTTGTTGAGATCTGAATCATCCCAGTCCTGAACTTTTTTATTTACATCCACACCGGCATCCTTCAGTATCCTGCGGGCAGAACTTTGTCCGATGCCGTAAATGTAGGTAAGCCCGATTTCACCGCGCTTATTTTTTGGAAGATCAATTCCGGATATACGTGCCATATTTTAGTTTTTAGCCCCCTCCGGCTCCCCCAAAGGGGGAGAGAAGAAGCGTATTGGAATTATTTTTTAGTATTCATTTTTTTTGTTTGTGCCACCCCTCCTTTGGAGGGGCACAGGGGGAGTTTTTTAGCCTTGTCTTTGTTTATGTTTAGGTACCTTCTTGTTAATTACGTACAAGCGTCCTTTTCTGCGGACGATGATGCAGTCAACACTGCGCTTTTTAATGGATGTTCTGATTTTCATAGCTATACGAATTACGAATTTTCGAATTACTAATTGTTGTTTTTTGCCTTTTGTATTCTTGTTTTTTGTTTACTGTCTTTTGTCTACTTGTATCTGAATGTTATTCTTCCTTTTGTTAAATCATAAGGTGACATTTCCAATCTTACTTTATCCCCGGGCAGAAGCTTGATGTAGTGCATCCGCATTTTGCCGGAGATATGAGCTGTGATAATGTGTCCGTTTTCTAATTTCACTCTGAACATGGCATTTGAAAGGGCTTCGGTAATGGTTCCGTCCTGTTCAATTAATGATTGTTTTGCCATAATTTTAAAGTTAATTGTTATTCGTTATTCGGTTTTTGTATTTCCAATTAACCATTAACCATTAACCATTAACCATTAACCATTAACCATTAACCATTAACCATTAACCGCGCTTTTTTCTGTTTTTAGTTTTAGTTCTTGTTCTATAAATTCAAATGTTGTTAATATATCTGCACTTCCTTTCTTCACTGCCACAGTATGTTCAAAATGTGCCGATGGTTTTCTATCCACTGCCGACACTGTCCATCCATCCCTCTCAACCTTTACATCCCTTTTTCCCATATTGATCATAGGTTCGATCGCAATTACCAGTCCTTCTTCCATTCTTACACCGCTTCCGCGTTTTCCGTAGTTAGGAACTTCCGGAGCTTCGTGGAGGCTTCTGCCTATTCCGTGTCCTACAAGTTCTCTTACTATCCCGTATCCAAACCTGCTTACATGTTCTTCAACCGCATTGCTGATATCTCCAACTCTTTTCCCTGCCACTGCATTTTCGACCCCTTTGTAAAGGGATTCTAATGTAACTCTGAGCAGTTGTTTAGCCTCATCGCTAATTTCACCAACAGCAAAGGTGTAAGCGGAATCACCGTAAAATCCATTTTTCAGGACACCGCAATCAACCGACACTACATCACCATTTTTAAGAACGTAACTGCCGGGTATTCCGTGAACAACCTGTTCATTTACCGAAACACACAGCGTATAATCAAAAATGCTATTTCCTTTTCTGTAGCCCTTAAACGCGGGTTTTGCCCTATTATCTCTTATAAACTCTTCTGCTATCCTGTCTAATTCTATCGTGCTTATTCCTTCTTTTATATGTTTTCCTATTTCCGAAATCGTCTTTGATACCAGCCAACAACTTTCGCGTATCAGTTCAATTTCTTCATTGGTTTTCAAATATATTGTTTTGCCCATCTCATTATTACGATGCTAATATATTAGCATTATGCAGTAGCCATGCTCATCGAACTTCTTCCTTTTATCCTTCCTGTTTTCATTAAACCATCATAATGTCGCATCAATAAATGACTTTCGATCTGCTGAAGTGTATCCAGCATTACACCTACAAGGATCAACAACGATGTTCCGCCAAAGAAGCGTGAGAACTGATCATTAACCCCAAAGAAACTCATGGAGATAGCGGGCATTACAGCCACTAAAGACAAAAATAGTGAACCAGGTAAAGTTATTTTTGACATTACATCATCAATGAAACTTGCTGTTTGTTTTCCCGGTTTTATACCGGGAATAAATCCTCCGTTACGTTTCATGTCATCGGCCATCTGTGTTGGATTCACCATAATGGCTGTATAGAAGTAAGTAAAGATGATAATGAGTAATGCAAAGATTAAATTGTATGTAAATCCGTTGTGATTGGAAAGTGTTCCTATAATTCCGCTTAACTTATCAGAAGATGCAAAACCTGCGAGAGTAAGTGGAATGAACATGATCGCTTGCGCAAAGATGATCGGCATCACACCGGCAGCATTTACTTTTAAAGGAATATACTGACGAACGCCTCCATACTGCCTGTTGCCCACGATCTTTTTGGCAAACTGGACCGGAATTTTCCGGGTCCCTTGCACCAGTAAGATCGAGCTGATGATCACAAACAATAAGAACACTAATTCAAGCAACATCATAATTAATCCTCCGCCTTTGGCTTCCATCCTGGATGCGAATTCAGAGAAGAAAGCGAAGGGGAGATCGGCAACAATTCCAATCATAATAAGGATGGAAATTCCGTTACCAAGGCCTCTGTCCGTAATTCTTTCACCCAGCCACATTACAAAAATTGTTCCGGCAACAAGAATAGTTACCGTTGTGAACCACCACAAAGTCGAAGGATCCGCAACAACTCCTCCGTAACTTGTAAGCTGTGTAGTGATAAATCCGGGAGCCTGAAGGGCGGTTATGATTATAGTTAGGAAACGAGTGTACTGGTTAATTTTTCTTCTTCCGCTTTCTCCTTCTTTCTGCATGCGCTGGAAGTAGGGGAAGGCCATGCTCAAAAGCTGCACCACAATGGATGCTGAAATATATGGCATGATTCCAAGTGCAAAAACAGATGCACGCGAAAATGCTCCGCCAGCGAACATGTTTATAAGGCTTGCAAGACCTTCTGCCTCTCCTTTCGACTGAAGTGCCTGAATGTTAACTCCCGGAAGGATAACATACGAACCAAGGCGATAAATAAGTACAAAGCCAAGCGTATAGAATATCCTGAATCTCAGGTCTTCGATCGAAAAAATATTTTTTATAGTTTGTATCAGATTCCTCATACCGGAAATTATGATTTTACAATTTCTGTTTTTCCTCCGCCTGCTTCGATCGCTGATTTTGCTTTTGCAGAAAAAGCGTGTGCTTTTACATCCAGCTTTGCTTTTACTTCTCCGTTGCCCAGTATCTTAACGCGTTCGTTCTTTCTCATCAGTCCCAGGGAAATGAAGGTTGCGATGTCAAACGATTTAACTTTCTTTTCGTCTGCGAGTTTCTGCAGCGTGTCAATGTTGATTCCCTGATATTCTCTCCTGAAAATATTGGTGAAACCAAACTTAGGCAAACGTCTTTGCAAAGGCATTTGTCCTCCTTCGTGCGCCCTGCGGGTGTTGTACCCGCTGTCTGATTGCTGACCTTTGTGCCCGTGAGTAGAGGTGCCGCCTCTGCCTGAACCTTGTCCGCGACCAACACGCTTGTTCTTTCCTCTGATGGAGCCTTTTGCCGGTTTTAAATTATGTAGTTCCATTTTATTTTCTTGTTTCATACTTTCGTATGGATTCATTTTTCATTGATTTATTACCCCTCAAATACTTTTTTCAAAGAAATGCCACGGTTTTGTGCTACAGTGATCGGATCTCTCATTTTTAACAAAGCATCCATAGTTGCTTTAACCACGTTGTGTGGGTTGGATGATCCTTGTGATTTAGCAAGTACGTCTGTAATGCCAGCGCTTTCAAGTACGGCACGCATTGCACCTCCTGC
>SCSP01000126.1 GCA_004297845.1 Bacteroidota bacterium
TTTATGGGCAAGCCTGATATTGCTGTTATGCCTGATGCCCGGAAAAGACCTGCCAAGTATTACACTATTCGAGTTCGACAAGATTGTTCATTTCGGAATTTACATGATACTTTCTCTTTTAATGTATTACGGCTGGAAGAAACAGAACGCATTTTTATCCCTGCACGAAAAAACAGTCCTGAAAATACTGATCCTGACTTTCGCGTATGGCTTTGCAGTGGAAGTGATACAGGAACTTTTCACGGCAGACAGGCATTTTGATATTTTGGACGCACTGGCAAATTCAGCAGGCGCTGTTGCCGGAAGTTTTCTCAGTAAATATATTAAACCAAAACTTTCTCACTAAAAACCCTCAATATGGCTAAAACAATTTGTCAAACCGTAGTGTTTAAGAACATAACACCAGAAATTCTCTACGGCATTTACACGGATTCCAGAAAACACGGTCAGGCAACCGGTGGCACTGCAAAAATTTCCGCAAAGGTCGGAAGTTCTTATTCTGCGTGGAACGGATACATCTCCGGTAAAATCTTTCAATTAGTAAAAAATAAAATGATTGTGCAGTCCTGGCGGTCTTCCGATTTCAAAGCAGGAGATTTTGATTCCACATTGATCCTTCAATTTGAAAAGAAAGGGAATGACGCGCTGGTTCACATGGTACACGCCAACGTCCCCGACCACCAATACCATGGAGTAAAAGGAGGTTGGGATGATTTTTACTGGAAGCCATGGAAGAAATATCTGCAGTTGCCCCTGCCCTAAAGGGAGAAAATTTTTCTTATCCATTATTCTTCGTTTTCTTCCATGTCTTGTACATTTCCTGTTCTATTGCTGATGAGGGGGTTTCGTGTATGATCGGTGGCGGAGGCATAATACGACCAGGTGGCAAGGTACGCAATGGTTCACATTCCTTCCAGGAGGCATGAAGCTCTGCCGGAAGCGCCTGGTAGATCCGGGTTCCGTTGGTCTTCCACTCCATCATTTTTTCAGTTACGTTCTTTATGATCTTTGCAGGATTCCCCACAACCACCTTCCTGTGTGGAATTTTCATCCCTTCCTTTACAAATGCCATGGAACCGATAATGGAATTATCTCCCACTATCACATTGTCCATTATTACAGCATTCATGCCTATGAGCACATTCTTTCCGATCTGCGCTCCGTGAATAATGGCACCATGACCGATATGTGAGCCCTCGTGAAGGAAAACGGTAACACCGGGGAACGTATGAACGATGCAGTTCTCCTGCACGTTGCAGCCATCTTCAATGACGATCTCTCCAAAATCACCGCGTATGGCAGCGCCCGGACCGATGTAAACATTTTTGCCGATGATCACATTACCTGTAACAGCGGCAAGCGGGTGCACGAAAGAACTTTCGTGAATAACTGGTTTGATTCCTTTGAATTCGCAGATCATATTAAATATATTTTTTTAACCAGGCAATTGCTCCCTTTTCGGAAGAAAATATCTTCATCTGTATCTTTAAAAATTATCCGCAGAAATCCTTGGGGTTCCAGCACAATTTCAACTTTTTCTAAAGCAATGGAATTCATAGTCAACATTTTTCAATTATAACCGCATATCCCTGTCCCAGGCCAATACACATGGTAACAAGCGCATGTTTTTTATTTTGTTCGTGTAATTCAATAGCCGCTGAATTTAAAATTCTGGCACCACTCATTCCAAGCGGATGTCCGAGTGCAATCGCCCCTCCATTCGGATTTATTCTCGGATCGTTGTCCGCCATCCCCCATGAACGCGTACAAGCCAGCGCCTGAGCAGCAAATGCTTCGTTCAGTTCGATGATATCCATATCCTTCCAAGAAAGACCAGCCTTTTTAAGAGCACGATTGCTTGCTTCAACCGGACCGGCACCCATGATACGGGGTTCAACACCAATAACTCCGGATGAAACAATTCTTGCTTTGGGCTTAAGATCATATTTTTTGATTGCATCCTCAGAAGCAAGTAACATAGCACAAGCACCGTCATTCAGTCCGGAAGAATTTCCCGCAGTTACTGTTCCGTCTTTTCTGAAAGCAGGTTTCAGCTTGGAAAGAATTTCCATGGATGTATCCGGCTTAATGAACTCGTCCTTATCAAACAATTTTGGGTCTCCCTTCTTTTGAGGAATTTTAACACCCACAATTTCCTTTGCGAATCTTTTTTTCTTTTGTGCGGCCGCTGCCTTTTGCTGACTCCAGAGCGAAAATTTATCCTGATCCTCCCGTGAAATTTTATCTCTCTCTCGTAAATTCTCTGCAGTCTCTCCCATTCCGTCCACCCCGTACATTTCTTTCATCTTTGGATTGATGAATCTCCATCCGAAACTGGAATCAAACATCTGAGCATCCCTTCCAAATGGAGTGGATGTTTTTGAAATCACCCAAGGCCCGCGGGTCATGTTCTCCACTCCTCCGGAGATCATCAGGTCGGCATCACCCACCATAATCGCCCGGGCCGCAGAAATACTTGCTGACAATCCCGAAGCACATAGACGATTTACAGTTTCTCCCGGAACTGTAACAGGAAGTCCTGCAAGAAGCGAACTCATTCTCGCTACGTTGCGGTTATCCTCTCCGGCCTGGTTGGCACAGCCCAGGATCACATCACCGATCTCTTTAAGGTCAACGGATGGATTACGTTTCATCAGTTCCCTGAGAACAATTGCAGCCATGTCATCCGGACGAACAACAGAAAGCGTTCCTCCGAAATTTCCGACCGGAGTTCTGATTCCGTCAATGATATAAGCGTTTTTCATATGCATTGGGGTTTCTCTGTGAAACTCACGAACCTCTGTGCGCTCCGTGTTAAATAATTTTCAACACAGAGTTCACAGAGAAAACAGAGTTACACGGAGTGATTATTTTTCATCAAAAAACCATTCTTTACTTGTTCGATATACAGTTCCCTTGAAGAATGCAACATTTTCATTCTTCTGATTTTGCACTTCGATGAGGTAAGTTCCGGTTTTAGCCGTCAGCGAAAGTTCCTTTGCCTCGCAGGTCAACACATCTCCCTCTTTTACAGCCACAGGAAATGAAATATTGCAGTCTAACGCAACGCTTAATCGCCCATGTGCATTGGAAGCAAAGGCTAAGGCGCTGTCAGCAAACGAGAAGGTAATGCCACCATGCGTACTGCCAAAACCATTGAGCATTTCTTTTCTGATCTTCATCCTCAAAATACAGTGTCCCTGTTCGATCAGCACGCGTTCAATGCCCAGCCACCGGCTGAACCAGTCATTATCATACATCTGGTCTACAACTTTCTTTGCTAATGCATTATTACTCATGTAGCAAATATATGAAAATCATTTTTCTAAGAGAATCGTGAACTGAAAATCCTGCGGACTCAGATTTACCTTCATCTGCTCAATGAAAGACATACCATACTTCAAATAAAAGGGAATGAAGTTATCGTAACGCTCCTGCAAGGCACCCCCCGGAAACAATCTATCTTTTAATTTCTGTATCTGTCCCATCGCCTCCTCATTTTTCTTCTTAAAGGCACGAAGCATTTTCTTTTCCAGAGCATCCAATGCATTGATCTGGTGCTTCAATTCAGCACCGGCCGCTGAGGGAAGCGACTTATCGACCATGACTAATTTCTCCTCAATACTTTTATACTGCTTCATCAGCTGCTCCCGTTCTGCATTGAACGAAACCTTATCGCCCGAAATGGACGAAATATATTTTACAGCCATTTCATTTACTGAAAGAAATACATCTTCCGGCTCCAGTCCCAGTTTCGTCAACCTCTCCGAAATGCTGTCATCCAGCAGCATCACAAAATTTCTGGGAATCAGTACAGGAAATGATATTTTATAATGATCGAACATTCCTTTGTATTCAAGCCAATAAGCAACTTCGGCAGGGCCGCCAACGTAGGCCAGATTAGGTAATATTCTTTGCTGATACAAGGGGCGGGTAACCACATTCGGACTGAAGCGCTCGGGATGTGATTTCAGTGCCTCTTTAAGTTCAGTTTCCGTGAATGATTTATCGGAATCAACAATATTAAACTTATTATTCTCTCTAACAATTCTATTACGTTGATTATCAGTTAGATAAAATATATTAATTTCTCGTGGATTGACTTGTGATTTATGTCCAATTTTTTCAAGTTGAGCAATGGTTTCTTCCACTTTTTTGAAACCGGTGTTATTGAAGATGTCGTCAGCAATTATTTCTGAAAACTCCTTCTTCAAACAAGCATCATTGGGGTCAATAATTACAAACCCGTACTGCCCGAAAAGTTCGTTCACTAAATAGCGGGTTGCTGAAGCAAGATCAGCACGCTTTATGTAAGCGTTTTGAAGCAGTTCAATGATCTCTTTTGCATTTTTTGAATCACCAAGAATTGGCTTCAATTCTTCAATTAAAAAGCTAATTCCTTCGGTCGAATATTTCCCTAAAACACCACCTTGCTTATTCTTCCATTCTAACTTCTTTCTAAACACATTCACATGGTTCACTTCTTCAAAATCATGATCCTCGCTCGCCATCCAGTAAACAGGAACAAAATTATTGGCAGGGTATTTTTTCTTTAAGACTTCAGCAAGATTGATTGTAGAAATAATCTTGTAGATGAAATATAACGGGCCGGTGAAGAGACATAATTGGTGACCCATACAAACAGTGAAAGTATTGTCATCAAGGAGAAGTCGGCAATCCGCAGTCGGCAGTCGGCAGTCCGACTTCGAATATTGTTCGGTTATGACGTCAACCAGCAACTTACGATTGAATCTCTGAGAGATAACGTCTTTAATAGCCTTATCAAATGAGTCAAGAGAAGGAGGATATTTATAGAATGAAGCAAGCTTTCCATCCTGATTCAGATAATCAAGAAACAGCTTTGAAAATTGGGTCGTCTGCTCTAATGGTATTTGATGTTTACGCATAGTGGTTCCTCCCTCTACCCCCTCCAGCGGGGGACATATCACTGAATGATCTTCATCTCTTTGATCAAATTAGTCGCCCCCGCAAACTTATCGATCACAAACAAAGCATAGCGGATATCCAGCACAATGTTCCGGCCCCGCTCGCTGTTGTATTTGATATCGTTCGCAGTTCCTTCCCAGTTACGGTCAAAGTTCACGCCTATCAGGTTTCCTTCCGCATCTATGAGCGGGCTGCCTGAATTTCCGCCTGTAGTATGGCTATTGGTGGTAAAGGCCACACATACTTTTCCATCCTTGCCAGCATATTGTCCATAGTCCTTTTTGAGGTAAAGCTCCTTTAATTTTTTTGGAACCACAAATTCCGAATCCGTGGAATCTTCTTTTTCCATAATACCGTCAAGCGTAGTGCTAAATGTGAAACGCACCCCGTCCTTTCCATCGTAGCCATTTATCTTTCCGAACGCAACTCTCATAGTGCTGTTCGCATCGGGATAATATTTCTTCTCAGTCATTACCTCCCGCTGCGCTGCCATGTATTCGCGGTTCAGCTTGTTGAGTCCATCGGTGAGCAATGTATATTGCGGTTTAATTTGGGTTTCATAAAACCCAAAAACATTGCGGGCAAGAATATAGGCTGGATCCTTTTCAATGTCCTTCGTCCTCTCTGCAGTATATCCGTTAAGAAATTCGATTACTTTAACTTCGGAAGCAAACATGGATCTCTCATATATTTCGTCAGCATACTTCTCGAAATTTCCTTTATGCTTTGACTGAATGGTCTCAAAAACCTCCGGATGCATTACCTTATCTACCTCTTCGTAATACATCTTAAGCATAGCAGCAAAAAGTTTCCTGTCGGTGAGGGTGTTGTAATCTTTAAAAAACGACTTAGCAGCCGTTTTAAAAGTTTCCAATTTCTTGGCTAAATCTTCCGGCTTTGCGTTCAACAGCTGTAGATATCCGTTCGCATAACGGATGATCTCCACCGCTGCCACTGTTTCGCTAAAATAATCCGTGGCCTTCTGATAAGGAGCTATCTGAATGTATGCGATCGAAAAATCAGAAAGCAGGCTGCCATATTTTTTGTTCCATTCAGGATTCTTAGCAATACGTTCCAAAAATGTTTTTTCCTGAGCCTGTTTCATACCTATACCGTTTATTCTCTCGAGTCCCGCCACTTCGCCCGTCCATTTTTTATAGGCATTGGCAACGCCCGCATGCTTTGAAGAATACTGTATACGCACCTCAGTGCTTTTATTCATATCCTCCCGCCAGATGGATAATCTCTTTTCGCGCGCTTTTATTTTTATGGGGTTGGAAACCTTCTGGATCATCTCAACTGCCGATGAAGGAAGATATTCCTGCGTACGCCCGGGAAAACCGAAAATCATCGCAAAATCATTTTCAGAAACACCTTTTAAAGAGACGGGCAAAAAATGCCGGGGTTTGAACGGAACATTATCGGGCGAATAATCCGCAGGCTTGTTGTCTTTGTCCGAATAAATTCTAAACAGGGAAAAATCTCCGGTATGACGCGGCCACATCCAGTTATCGGTATCTCCCCCGAAATTCCCGATAGACTCAGGAGGTGCGCCTACCATGCGCACATCCGTAAAAATTTCCAGAACGAATAAATAAAATTCATTTCCACTGTAAAACTGGCGCACCATTGCTTTGAAATGAGTTCCGGCAACCGAATCTTTTTCTATGTTCTTCATGCGATCTTTTACGACTGAATCACGCTTGATTTCCGAAAGATCAGCTTCTACACCTTCCAGCACTTTGGATGTGACGTCTACAATGCGGATCACAAAAGAAACTGTTAGACCCGGACAGGTCAGCTCCTCCTTCTTTTCATTTGCCCAAAAACCATTGGTCAGATAATCGTGTTCAATAGTGCTGTGCGACTGTATCTGACCATAGCCGCAGTGGTGATTGGTGATCAGCAATCCCTGGTCGGAGATCATTTCTCCTGTGCATCCTCCGAAATTAACCACAGCATCTTTTAAACTTGATTTATTGACACTGTATATCTGCTCAGCGGTGAGTTTGCATCCCAGCTTCTGCATGTCAGATTCATTCAGGGATTTGAGCAAAGTGGGAATCCACATGCCTTCATCAGCACGGCAGTAGGCAGTAGACAATAGACAATAGACAAAAACAGCCAGAATCTTCTTCATAGATAGTTTTATTTTTTAGTTACTATTTCGCCAATCAAATCATATTCCTTTGAAGCAATAATTTTCACGTCTGCAAAATCACCTATGCGTACGTATACGTCCTGTTCCTCCCTCCCCTTGGGAGGGCTGGGGTGGGCCTTCACCATAATCAGATTATCCACATCCGGAGAATCAAATTCAGTTCTGCCTATAAAATGATCACCTTCTTTTTTATCAAACAGCACCTTAAAGGTTTTGCCGATCATTTTCTTATTCATCTCGGCAGATATCTCCTGCTGCACTTTCATCACGGCATCTGCGCGTTTCTGCTTTAACTTTTGAGGCACATCGTCTTTCAGGGAATGAGCGTGCGTGTTCTCCTCGTGGGAATACATGAATACGCCCAGTCGTTCAAACTTCGACTCCTTCACCCACTCTATCATTTCCTGATGATCCTTTTCTGTTTCGCCCGGATATCCGCAGATAAGCGTGGTGCGGATCGCAATGCCGGGAACAGACTTGCGAATCTCAGCCACCAGATCAATGGTCTTTGCTTTCGTAATTCCCCTGCGCATGGACTTCAGCATGTTATCGGAAATGTGCTGAAGGGGGATATCGAGATAGTTGCAGATGTTTTTCTTTTCACGCATAATATCCAAAACTTCCATCGGAAAGCCGCTTGGGTACGCGTAGTGCAGACGGATCCACTCAATACCTTCCACATCCGAAAGTTTTTTCAGCAGCTCGGCCAGGTTCCGCTTTTTATAAATGTCGAGACCGTAATAGGTCAGGTCCTGTGCGATCAGTATCAATTCTTTCACACCGTTTTTTGCAAGGTTCTTTGCCTGTTGCACCAAGGTTTCCATGGGAATGGAAATGTGCTTACCGCGCATCAAAGGAATGGCACAAAAAGAACAAGGACGGTCGCAGCCTTCGGATATTTTGAAATAGGCATAATGAAGCGGAGTGGTCAATAAACGATCACCAATCAGTTCGTGTTTATAATCCGCTTTAAGGGTCTTTAATAGACGGGGCAAATCGCGGGTGCCGAACCATGCGTCCACACCCGGCATCTGCTCCTTCAATTCATCTTTATAACGCTCGCTCAGACAGCCGGTTACAAATACTTTTCCAATATGCCCTTTTTGCTTGGCATCAACACAATTGAGGATGGTTTCGATGGACTGCTGCTTGGCATTTTCAATAAATCCGCAAGTATTGATAATCAGTATATTACTATCAGTTATCTCATCTTTATATTCAAGTTCAAAATTATTGGCTTTGAGCTGGCCCATCAGCACTTCAGAATCCACTAAATTCTTCGAGCAGCCAAGCGTAATTACGTTGACTTTATTTCGCTTGATGGTTTTGGTTTTCACATTTTTTATTATCAAAAAATCAAAGCAAAAATAACTATATCCATGACTGACAAATAAAAAATCTTACCATGCAACCTATACATCGCAGGGTTGTTGAATTCTAAATTTTCAGTTCCATTAAGCTCTGAATATTCACGCTGTGTTTGTACAGGCGCTGGCGGACATGCTGTATCTCATTTCTGCGTAGAATATTCAGAGCAAGACT
>SCSP01000127.1 GCA_004297845.1 Bacteroidota bacterium
TAAGATCGGGTTTTATTCCAACTCGGTAAAAATTCCGATCCAGGATGAATTGGCAAAAAAATTGGGGGAACTTTCGGGATACAGTGATTACAATTTATTTTTATGCAACAGCGGTGCAGAAGCAAATGAGAATGCGTTGAAACTGGCTTCGTTCCACACTGGCAGAAAAAAAATAATAACATTCAGCAAGGCTTTTCACGGAAGAACTTCGCTGACAGTGGCCGCTACCGATAACAAATCAATTGCTGCTCCTATAAATGAAACTGATAATATTATTTTTCTTCCTTTTAATGATGAAACAGCAATCGAAAATACCATGAATGATTCCATCTGCGCTGTTATGATTGAAGGCATACAGGGAGTTGGAGGAGTGCAGGTACCGACCGACAGTTTTTTGCAAAAAATAAGATTGCTTTGCGAAAAATACAATGCGGTTTTTATTTTAGATGAAGTCCAGTCCGGATACGGAAGAAGCGGGAAATTCTTTTCTCATCAGTTTTCCGGAATAAAACCGGATATTATCACCACAGCAAAGGGAATGGGAAATGGTTTCCCAATTGGAGGGGTGCTCATAAGTCCGAAGTTCGCGCAAAAGCATCATATGATGGGAACCACTTTTGGCGGAAATCATCTCGCCTGTGCAGCAGCTATTGCCGTGCTGGATGTGATCAAAAGTGAAAAGCTGATGGTGAATGCAAAAGGGATTGGCGATTATATGATCGCTGTCTTGAAAAAAATAACGGGAGTGAAGGAAGTCAGAGGCAGAGGTTTGATGATAGGTGTCGAACTTGAGTTTCCCTGCGAGCAGATCAGACACGAATTGATCTTCAGGCATAAAATTTTCACAGGATCTTCTTCCAATAAAAATACGCTCCGTTTGCTTCCGCCACTCACGCTTTCAAAGGAAGAAGCGGAGATATTCCTTCACGCATTTGCATCCGTGATGAAAAAAAACCTTGTCAGATAATCTGTCAATGTATCAAGTTTATATTTTTGGGCTGAAGCCCTGTAGTTGTTCGCCTTCGATAGCCACGACCTTAAGGTCGTGGCAAAAGTCAGGGAGAATTCATAGGCTTTAGCCTAATGGTCGTCAGATGAGAAAATTCATATCGGTTGGGGATGTTGATAATGTTGATCGATTGGTGCTGGAAGCACTGATCGAGAAGAAATTTCCTTTTGCCAGTAAGGAACTTGGACGGAACAAAACCCTCGGACTTATTTTTCTAAATTCCAGCCTGCGTACCCGTCTCAGTACCCAGCGTGCCGCTCAAAATTTGGGCATGGAGGTCATGGTCATGAATCTCGATAAAGAGGGGTGGAGCATGGAAACAAAGGACGGAGTCATTATGGACGGTTCAGCGGCAGAACATATCAAGGAAGCTGCGGCAGTAATTGGGCAGTACTGTGAAATAATTGGTGTGCGCTCATTTCCAAAATTACTGAACAGAGAAGATGATTACAGCAACGAGGTGCTGAATAAATTTATCCAATACGCTGGTGTTCCGGTAATTAGTTTAGAATCTGCAACGCTTCATCCGCTTCAATCACTTGCAGATTTAATTACCATTACAGAAATCTGGAACTCCCAGCTCCGAACTCCCAACTCCAGACCGAAGGTCGTGCTGACATGGGCTCCTCATCCTAAAATTCTCCCGCAGGCAGTTCCGAATTCCTTTTCAGAATGGATGCTGAGATCCAATGTGGATTTTGTA
>SCSP01000128.1 GCA_004297845.1 Bacteroidota bacterium
CAGGCACAACTGTACCTGATGGATGATAATTTCATGGTACGTGATTCCCTCATCAGCGATCCGAATCTTATTTCGGCACCGCCTCTAAACGCAAATTTAATTTGTGACGAAACAATACAAACAAAACTTGCCATTCCGCTTAACGCAGAAAAATTAGTCAACCTTCTCGCTGCAAAAAAAATGTATGTGAAAGTCAAATTCAATACTACCGGCCAGCCGAGCCACGTGAAGATATACAACACGTATAAGATGGGGATGAAAGTAGTTGGAGATTTTAGTTATACGGTGGACAAAAAATAATTTAATTTACGTTGAATAAAGACACATTTTACCTGATATACTTTTGATACACCACATACCCCGCATAAATAAATGTGGAAAATAATACTCCCCGCGCAGCAAGGTTGCGGTTGGTCCAGATGAAAATAAAAAAGACAAGAAGATTGGTTATCACGCAGAGGCTGATGGAGGAAGTGACAATGTTATTTGCGAAGAGAACATCCATGTAAAATTTCTGAAAAGAGAGGTGGCTGTATTTGACAAGATAAAAGATATACAAGGTAATCGCAGGAGCGGATAAGCCGGCAGAAAAACCTATCCAGCCTGAGTCAAATTTATTTTTAATAGGAGAATCCATTTGTTGTATCTTCTAAATCACAAACCGCTACCAAGGCGCTAATAAACAGCCGGGATTATTTTTTTGATTTATAAAATAGGGTTTTTTTAGCGAAAGAATCATTCATCTTCCACTTTTCCAGAGCAGGGAGGGCTGAATAGCCTGTCATATCAAATTGCACGGGCACCACAGAAACATAGTTATTCCTCACTGCCCATACATCCGTATCCTCTTTTTCCTTTTCCATGTTGATAAACTCTCCGGTAAGCCAGTAGTAAGAACGTCCTGATGGATCCTTACGCTCATCAAACTCCTCTTTCCAGTTTGCTTTTGCCTGCCTGCACACTTTTATCCCTTTGATTTCAGAAAGTTTCAAAGGAGGAATATTCACGTTCAGGCAGATATCTTTTGGCAGGCCGTTTAAAAGAATATTCTTCGCTATGATCTTTGCTATTTCCCCCGAAGCTGAAAAATCCGCACCAATGGAATAGTCCATTAATGAAAAACCTACGGATGGAATTCCGTCAATAGCTCCTTCTACCGCAGCAGACATGGTGCCCGAATAGATCACGTTCACGGAAATATTGGATCCGTGATTGATGCCCGAAACGCAAAGGTCGGGTTTGCGCTGCAATATTTTATCTGTTGCCATTTTAACACAGTCAACCGGAGTTCCGGATAGGCTGTATTCTTTCTTAACATTATGATAGTTGGTTTTATCGAGTCTGAGCGTGGCGTTAATGGTGATAGCATGCCCCACTCCTGACTGTGGTTTATCAGGAGCTATAACTACCACATTTCCAATATCTTTCATTGCTTCAACTAAAGCAATAATACCTGGGGAAGTGATGCCATCATCATTAGTAATTAAAATAAGTGGTCTTTTGTTCATACACAGAGTGAAATACCAGTATACGAATGTATGCAAATGATATGAATACAAACAACAGCCGGTATTCGTATCACTTCTATCATTAGCACCATTTGTATATTGGCATTTGGTACAATTAAAAAGTGTAGTTGATACTTATGTAAAATCCTCTTCCCCTGTTTGAAAACCCCCGTATCTCCGAATAGGAGACATTGAATACATTTTCCACGCGTACCAACCCGGACAGATATTGGCTGAACTTCACGCCCGAAACGAGATCAAGCAATGTGTATGACTGCACCGGAGTTTTCCCCATCGCACCATAAGGGCCAAGCATATAATCATAGTATACATCATTCCGCTTGGAAACATATTTCAGAACCGCCTTAAAGAACACTTTGGTGGCAGGCATATACGTCACGGTAAGGTTTGCAGTAACCGGCCTGCGGGTCAGCCCTTCGGATTGGTATTTATACTCGAGAAATTGTCCGTTGGAGAACAACTGAACGTGATTCCCTTCGGTCTTTACCGTATCAATATCTGCTGCATAAAAATTCTGCTTACCCCGCATCCAGGAAAAATTACCGGTGATCAGGAACTTTTTACCCATGGCGCTGTGAGCGTCCAGTTCGATGCCTTCGGTGGTAAGATTTCCTAAATTGAGGTATGTATCGCCCTTATAATCCGGATAGGAAAGCGAACCTACGGCCGTGTTCTTATCCCAGAGGTATACATATTCGACTACATCACTGATCACCGTTTTATAGAAGCTCATCCGGATACCGGTCTTATCATTGATCTTTTGATATACACCGAATTCTTTGGTGACCGATGATTCAGGACGAAGATTCACATTTCCTCTTGGAATGGCAGCCGGAGCATCCATTTCGGGTGTATGAAGCTGGTAAAGCGAAGGCGCATTGTACCCCGAAGATATATTTCCGTAGATCGTGGAAGTGGATGAAACCTTTACCATGGGGTTCACCTGGTAGGTAACGCTGCTTCCAAAGGTGTTATTGTTATTGCTTCTGGCTCCAAAGCCTATCGTGAATGCTTTTGCCTTTTGAGAAACAATGGTGCCTTTTAATTCAGCCAGGATGAAAAAACTGCTGGTCTTTGAAAGCAAGTGGAGGGTATCCAGATCCTTAATGCTTTCAACGTAGTCCTGAGTAACAAAGGAATCAAAGTAATATAAATAGGTCCTTTGATTCATGCGTTGGCTATTTGAACCGCCTCCAAGCACGAGGCTATAATCTTCTTTATTAAAATTCAACTGGAGTTCGTTGGTAAATGTTTCTCCGCTGTAATCCCCCCGGTAAAATATCTTGTCGTAGTTCCCGTTATTATCTATCAGAGAAGAATCGTTGAGAGCGGTACGACCCATGAAAGAGCGCCCACCGTTCAGGGAAACAGAAAGACCGGTATCCAGTTTGCAGGCAGCGGAATAGGTAACCATTCTGCGTTCAAAATCAAGCCGGTAATTATCATCATCGTTAAATTCAGCATCATCAATGTCGGAAGTTTTTTCGGTTTTTTTTCCTGAAACGCTTACGTCCCACCGGTTGGTTTTGTATCCGGCTTTGCCGCCAAAATCAAAATGGGTCATGCCGTCCATATCGCGGAACCTGCCGGCAACGGTGGATGTATCTACTGTTGCGTCAATTCCGTTCACCGTTATATTATTAAAATTCATATTGGTATATAATCCGTTCTTAAAGGTGTAATTCATGCCTATGTTCTCCCCGATGAGTGAGGTTTCTTTACCGAACGATCCGGTTGTGCCTGTTGCGTTGATATTCAAGCCTTCTTTCTTCTTTTTGTTGGTAATGATATTGATGACGCCTCCTATGGCAGAGGAACCATAGAGCGTACTATGGGATCCCCTTACAATTTCCACATGATCAATCTCTGAGAGGGAAAGCTCGGAAAGGTCAAGCGCATTGGTGGGTGTTGATGGATCCGAGATAGTTATCCCATCGATCATGATGACCGACTGGTTACTGTTGGCTCCACGCATGAACATACTCTGGTTTGATCCGAAATTCTGCCCGGATCCTGTGATATAAATGCCTTCGGTCATGTTGAGAAGTTCCGAGAGGGAGTTAGCTCCTGAGTTTTTAATGTCCCCAGCAGAAATAACCGAAACGCTCCTTCCAACATCCTCCAGTTTTTGTTCTGTGCGGGCAGCAGTTACCACAACTTCTGTGATGCGCTGCACCGAAGCGGTGTCTTCATTTTCTTCTGTTTCACTTTCTTTAGCATCTGCTTCCTTAACGGGAGCATCCTGTTTGAGGGGCGCTTTCCATGCGGATCTGTTTCGCATATTGATAGGTTGTGCCCGGGAGATGACACCAAACAAGAGTCCAAAAAGAATTAACAAAAATAATTTTTTCATATTGTTGTTGATTTTATTTTGCCTCTCCCCTGTTCCATCGCAGGAGAAACGGCAAATGATTAATTTGTTTTTTCATCCGGGAAAGGAAAAAATAAAAAGAAGAGAAAAAGGAACCGCAGAAGCGTATCCCTGCTCTCATTCTTCGTTTTCTTCCCGAAACCCTGAATGCCGCTGAATGGAACTCAGCGATTCCTGCCTGCGTTTAAAACTTCGGCAGGTAAATTTGCTCTGGCAGGTCTTCTGGCTTGTTCTGCTTTGACACCTTCCCATACCGATACTAAAGTACAGTGGTAAATCGTCAAAGTAAATTAAGAACTTACAGCAGCGGGAACTGCTCACGATTTATTTCCCCTCTTCGCTGAAGCTAGGAAAGGCGATGCACGTGATTCCCTTTTAATGGCACTATTGCGCCAACCATTGCAAAGTAAAAGTAATATTAAAATTGAATCAATAAGTTGTATCAAGCTGTATTTATACACCTATTTA
>SCSP01000129.1 GCA_004297845.1 Bacteroidota bacterium
ATTCAAACGCGAAGAGATCCTTAATTCGGTTTGGGGCGATGACGTAGTGGTAGGCGACCGCACCATAGATGTTCATATACGCAAGCTGAGGGAAAAAATTGGAGATGATTATTTCAAAACGATAAAGGGAGTGGGGTATAAATTTGATTTATAGCCTCTGCGAATACGAATTTACGAATGAGTAATACGCTAACAATAATAATCACTTCTCTTGCATCAGCATTGGTTTTTTGTGGAATAATGCGTTTGTTTTTTTTCAACAGAGTAAAGAAAATATCTGATCAAATAAAGTTACAGCGTAAGTCTCAATACCCAATACCCAATACCCAATACCCCCTTAAAGAATTAGAACATCAAGTAAAGGAATGGTCCGCTGAACGCAAAGAAGAAATAGAACAGCTCGAAAAACTGGAGAACTACCGCAAAGAATTTCTCGGAAATGTTTCTCACGAATTAAAAACACCTATCTTCAACATTCAAGGATACATTTCCACTCTTCTGGACGGTGGACTGGAAGACAAAACCATCAACCGCAATTACCTTCAGCGCGGAATGAAAAGCGTTGACCGCATGATCGCCATTGTGGAAGACCTGCAAACGATTACTCAGCTTGAAAAGGGCGAACTTGAAATTGAAGAAGAATGTTTTGATATAGTTGCGCTGACAAAAGATGTGATAGATGCACAGGAACTGAAAGCAAAGGAGAAAAAGATTTCACTCGAACTGACAAACGCCTCGGAACAACCCATTTGGGTGCTTGCCGATAAATTCAGGATACGGCAGGTGCTTGTAAACCTGGTGGTAAATTCCGTGCGCTACGGAAAAGAAAACGGAAAAACCACCATCAAAATATCGGATGCCGGGGAAAAGATAATTGTGGAAGTAGCGGATTCAGGAATTGGAATTCCAAAAGAACATATATCCAGGATATTTGAACGTTTTTACCGGGCGGATAAGTCCCGCTCCCGCGAACAGGGAGGTACAGGCCTGGGTCTCTCCATCGTCAAACATATTCTTGAAGCCCACGGACAAACCATCCGAGTGATGAGCACCGAAGGTGCCGGCTCGGTGTTTGCGTTTACGTTAAAGAAAGGATAAACTCGTCCACCGCCCTCCTAAATTCATGTCCGGAATAATTCCCTGCAAACCCTGAATATTTTTCGGATTCCTTCAACGCAACTTGCAGATCAAACTCCTTTTGTGAAATCGAATAAGCAATTTTTTTTTTCATAAAATGTTTTGCCAGGTATTCCTGCTCCGTTTGTCCGGGCGTAGGAACAAAAATCGCTTTTTTCCCAAGCACCGCCAGTTCCATCACGGTAGAGTACCCCGGCCGGCTCAAAACAATTTCTGAAGCGAGTACCTCCTTCTGCAATTCTTCCGAAGTAAGATAAGATACCATTTCAACATTCCTCGTAATTTTTCTTCGTTCATTTTTTTCAGTAACCCCTTGAACAATCAGCATCCCCCTTGTAAAGGGGGTGGTTTCGCCCTGCGAAACCGGGGGATTGGCTGCTAACTGTTCCAAAATTACTTTCTCCAACACCGTCCTTTGCGGTTCCGGACCCGAAAGTATGATCAGGAGGTTGTCTTTGGCTGTTACTTTCTCCTTTGAAGGGGGACTGAGGGGGCTGTTAAACCTGGACAACACCCCAATAAACTTTGCATTCCCCGGCAACGGAAACTTATGTGCAAGATCACCTGAAAGCCCTCTCCGATGCGTGTCCGGCACCCAGCAATCCGTATATTTCGAAATATATTTTTTATTCAACCGATGTATCCACTTTTCTCCGAATGTTGAAGCAAAGCGAAAACCATCGCTTAGCGGGAGAAATTTCACCATCAGTTGATGTGTTATAAAAACACAGGGCACTTCCCTACTCCACAACCCAAAACGATTATCTGAGATCACCGCATCTATTTTTTTCTCTTTTATTATTTTTTTCAGCAGTTCATGCTCGCGTTTTATTCCTGCAAGAATTTTGGGCACCTGAGCAGCGATCTTCATGACCATAGAACCGCTTTTCGGGTAAGAAATGTTGTAACCGGGCATTACCACAAATTCGAGAGGTGGAAACTCTTTCTGTAGCAGTTGCATAGACCTTCCATCGGCACCAATAACCACTTCCATTCCTTTTTCAACCAAGTACCGTATAATAGGAATACACCTCGTGGCATGACCAAGTCCCCAGTCGAGCGGTGCGATGAGAATTCTTTTCATAATTAGAATTACGAATTTACAATTTAACCGTCATTGCGAGGAATCCCGCTTCTGGATGACGAAGCCATCTGCCGATACCGGAGAGATTGCTTCATCCCGGTCAAAGCCCTCGGGATTCGCAATAACGTTTAATAGTAAATTCGCGACAATTCGTACTTCGTACAATGCCTAAGAATAAACTACAACGCTTTGCTGAACTCAAAACATTTTCCAATGTATACGAGTTCCTATGGACAGAGAGGGAAACCGATTTTAAATTAAAAGATAAATGGAACACTGAATATTTCAAAAACAGAAACCCGA
Organism: Bacteroidota bacterium; assembly: GCA_004297845.1. Taxonomy (GTDB): domain Bacteria; phylum Bacteroidota; class Bacteroidia; order Palsa-948; family Palsa-948; genus Palsa-948. The sequence continues at coordinate 2,525 of SCSP01000129.1, forward strand.
TCGTTTTGGAACTCGGCTGTGGAAAAGGTGAATACTCCATTGGCCTGGCAGAAAAATACCCTGATAAAAATTTTATCGGTCTGGATATCAAAGGGGCGCGCATCTGGCGGGGTTCCAAGAACGCCCAGGAAAAGAAATTAAACAATGTTGCCTTTCTCCGCACGCAAATAGAATACATCGAAGCCTGTTTTGCCGCAAACGAAGTGAGTAATATCTGGATCACCTTTCCGGACCCCCAGCCCAACAAAGAAAGAAAACGGCTCACCCATCTTATCTTCCTGAACCGATACAAAAATGTGCTGAATCCGGACGGCATCGTTCATTTAAAAACAGACAGCCTGGAACTTTATGAATTTACACTGGAAGTAATTGCCGAGAATAAATTTTCGTTACTGGATTCAACAAACGATCTGTACGGAAGCCCGGAGCCAAGAGAGGAGCCGAAAGCGTTCAAAACGCACTATGAGAATTTATTTACGGCACAAGGGAAAAAGATCACCTATTTGAAATTTCGGTTATAGGTTTAATGGAATCCCAGGCACTATCAATACTAATAGATTTTTCGGCTGTTCGCGTTAGCGATTGCAGCGGAAATCCTTTCCCGATTTTTCATCGGGAAAGATTGAAGCGGAAAGCGCGGCCATGCGCCTCGCGGGGGAACGCCCAAATTTTGTAACTTTGTAAGGTATGGCAAAGACCGCTTCCGCACCCATCATCAACACCGAAGAAGAGAAAAAAGAGCTTCTCAGACGTTACCGCAGCCTGTTAAAATCCTGCCGCAGAAAGCTCGATAAGAACAACAAACTTCAGATACGCAAAGCCTTTGATGTGGCGATGGAAGCTCACCAGGACGCAAGAAGAAAATCCGGAGAGCCTTATATCTATCACCCTATTTCCGTTGCTCAAATTTGCGCGGAAGAGATCGGTCTTGGACCTACCTCTGTTATTTGCGCGCTGATGCACGATGTGGTGGAAGATACCGACATGACCTTGGCCGACATGAAAGGAATGTTCGGTGAAAAAGTGGCGCAGATCATTGATGGGCTCACGAAGATTAAAGGCGTTGAAATCATTGATCCCACCAACTTTTCGATTCAGGCAGAGAATTTCCGGAAGATGTTGCTAACGCTCTCGGACGATGTGCGCGTGATCCTCATTAAACTTGCCGATCGCCTGCACAATATGCGCACCCTTGAATCTATGAGCGAACACCAGCAACGGAAAATTGCGTCAGAGACCCTGTACTTGTACGCTCCCCTCGCTCACCGATTGGGACTGAACGCAATCAAAACAGAACTGGAAGACCTTGGCTTGAAATACACAGAACCCGAAGTTTATCATGCCATTGAAACCAAACTGAAAGAATCTGAGCCGGAACGAAAAAAATACATCAACAAATTTACTGATCCTATCCTTGAAGCATTAATAGAAAACGGATTCAAGCTCAGGGTTTTCGGAAGGCCGAAATCCATTTATTCCATTTACAGCAAAATGCGTTCAAAAAATCTGCCCTACGAAGAAATCTACGACATTTTTGCCATACGGATCATTATTGATTCCAAAGAGGAAGATGAAAAAGCGGATTGCTGGAAAGTGTATTCCGTGGTGACCGATTTTTATTACCCGAATCCGGAGCGGCTGCGCGACTGGATATCCACTCCAAAAGGAAACGGATACGAGGCGCTTCACACCACCGTGATGGGTCCCGAAGGAAAGTGGGTAGAAGTGCAGATACGCTCCGAACGCATGGATGAGATCGCTGAGCGGGGATTTGCCGCTCACTGGAGGTATAAAACAGGAACGGAGGACGCAGTGGACAAGGAATCGCAACTGGATGACTGGCTGAAAAAGATTCGCCATATGCTGGAAAGCGCGGATGAGAATGCGCTGGACTTCCTGGACGATTTCAAACTTAATCTTTTCGCGGAAGAGATATTTGTATTCACGCCAAAAGGAGAAATGCGCTCGCTTCCATCTTCTGCCACCGCGCTTGACTTCGCATTTGAAATTCATTCAAAGGTCGGGGAACAGTGCATTGGCGCAAAGGTAAATCACAAACTGGTTCCGCTCAGCCATCCATTGAACAGTGGTGACCAGGTGGAAATCCTCACCTCGGCAAAACAGTCGCCAAAACAGGAATGGGTTAATTATGTGGTTACCGCGAAGGCCAAAGCAAAAATAAAAGCCGCGCTCAAGGAAGATAAACGAAAAGTGGCGGGGAAAGGATCGCTTGTCCTGGAAAAACGCTTCAAGAGTTTCAAACTCGCTTACACTACCGAAAATATCAACAAGGTGGTTTCAATTTTCAAACTACCGAACGCTCAGGAACTTCATTACCGCATTGCGATCGGTAATATCAAGCCGGGCGAAATAAAAGATTTCCGCAAAGAAAAAAATAAAACTCTTAAGGCCGCTCAAAAAGAAAAAGTTACTCTTGAAGAACTGGTAACCAGCGTTCGCGGGAAATCCGACCTGCTGGTGATCGGGGATAACATGGAAAATATTGAATACAGACTTTCTCCCTGCTGCCATCCTATTCCCGGGGATGATGTATTCGGATTCATCACCATCAACGAAGGAATAAAAATTCACCGGGTAAATTGCCCCAACGCCACAAAAATGCTGGCCAACCACGCTTACCGCGTGGTAAAAGCAAGATGGACCAATCAGGAGTTAATCTCTTTCCTTGCCGGCATACGGATGACAGGAACAGACCGTCTGGGTGTGATGAACAACCTCACAAAAATCATCTCCAGCGAACTCAATATCAATATGCGCTCGCTGAGTTTCGATACCAATGACGGAGTTTTTGAAGGGAAAATCATGTTGTTTGTGCATGACACCAAACACCTTACCGAATTGATGGGAAAACTCAAAAAAGTTCCCGGTGTGCAGACGGTATCAAGGTTCGATACAAATTAATGGTACGAATAACCCCACAGTAATTCGTTATCCGAACAATAAAAGCAATTTCTTACCTTCGCCCTATGTCTGCTGTACAGGATAATGTAAAAAAGATTTTCATAGATTATCTCGAAGAACATGGTCATCGAAAAACAGGTGAACGCTATGCGGTGCTGGAAGAGATTTATTCAGACAAAGGACATTTTGATATTGACTCCCTTTATTCCAAAATGAAGGGCAAAAAGTACAGGGTGAGCCGGGCCACTGTTTACAACACGATAGAATTATTGCTGGACTGCAACTTGGTGGTAAAACATTATTTCGGAAAAAATATCTCCCTCTTTGAAAAAGCATACGAATACAAGCAGCACGACCACCTCATCTGTCAGGATTGCGGAAATGTTATGGAATTTTGTGATCCCCGCATCCAGCAGATACGGAACAAAATGGGAGATATTCTTAACTTTAATATTACATCGCACTCGCTCAGTTTGTACGGCAACTGTAAAAAGCTGGCAGATACAGGAAAGTGCAACTATAAAAAAAACTAAACAAACGATGCCGGTATACGAATAAATACTAATGCAGCAAATAATACAGATGATACGAATACATGCGCTTCATTCGTATTATTAGTATTCGTGTCATTAGTATCAATTCCTATTATTAGCATCATAAACTCCACAAAATGCTATTTATACATACCATCAAAAAACACGGGCAAATCCACGTCATCACCATGCAAGGCGACCTTATCGAAGCCAGCCAGGCAGATAAACTGATGCAGGAAGTTGATGAAATCATCCTGAACAATAACATCCGCTTTGTCATTGACATGGGCACATTAAAATATCTCAACAGCAGCGGTCTTACGATTCTCATCCGCATACTGACAAAAGCGCGCAAAGCGGGCGGGGAAGCAGTTATTACAGCTGTGGGAAAACGCATTAAGGAACTGCTCGTCATCACAAAACTGAATACTGTTTTCACCGTTGCGGATACCGTTGAGCAGGGCATTGCAAAACTCAATAAGCTGGTTTCAAATTGAGTTTACTATTTCATCAAAGTACGGATTCGGCACGAACTTACGAAGTACAAAAAATGCGTCTTTCTTTTCTTTGCTTGCTGCCTGCTGTCTGCTGCCTACTTCTTGCTTTCCCTTCCTGTAAACAAAAAAATATATATTCTGAAGAAATTTCAAAACTTGACAGCTCGAAGACTGCCCTGAGTATTGCACAGAAAAACATTGCAAACACCCTTGCTTCAGATTCAATCGCAATAGCCTTGCTCTCAAAATCGCTTGAAGAAATAAAAGCTCATCTGCCATCTGATACAGTAAATAAGCAGACCGGAGCAGTATTATCAGAAATATCCAATCTAAAAAGCATGATAACAGATTTAATGCAATACAGAACAAATTACGTCCGCGCATCTGAGAAATCTCTTGAAAGAATCAATAGTTTACAACATGACCTGAAAGAAAATTTAATAGAGGACAATAATAAAGCGAGGGAGTATATCGTTAATGAAACAAACGCATTAACGAAAATTATCACTGAACTAAAACTGATAAAAGAGCTGAGCCGTGTTTCTTCAAATAAACTGGATTCCTTAAGGCCAAGGATTACTTTCGTGATAGATAGTTTAAATTCAAAATGACAAAACTGTCTAAATACCTGCTTCTGATTTCTATCTTCCGGCTTCTGATTGTTCCCTCTTTCTCTCAGACTACCGATGAGCAACTCGCCTTCCAGTACCTGCAGAACAAAGAATACGACAAGGCCGTAGTTTACTACGAAAAGTTTTTCAATAAAAAAGAAGGCATCTCTTATTACGATCCTTACCTGCTATGCCTCACAAAACTCGGGCAGTTCGACAAAGCAGAAAAAATGATCAAGAAAATGATCAAACAACAACCTGCAAACCTTAGTTACGTTGTTGACCTTGGCACCCTTTATATTAAAAATGGTAATAAAGCAAAAGGAAATACACAGTACGAACTTGCCATCAGGCAGTTACAGCCTGATCAGAAACAGATACTATCCCTCGCCAATTCTTTTGTGCAATTAAAAGAATGGGACCACGCCATCCTGACCTATGAACGGGGAAGAAAGCTTCTAAAGGGATTTTACCCATTCTACACTGAAGTTGCCGAAGTGTATTCCAAAAAAGGAGATGTAGCAGGTATGGTAAACCAATATCTTAATCTGCTGGATGAATACAACGACCAAATACAAACCGTGCAAAACGGATTGCAGCCTTCCTTCGGAGAAGACAGGGACGAAGCAAAAAATGACATCATAAAAATCGAACTCCTCAAAAAAATCCAGTCACAGCCGGATAAAGTGATTTTTTCGGAACTGCTTATCTGGTTCTTCGTTCAGGAAAAGAATTTCGGTGCGGCATTTATACAATCCAAAGCGCTTGATAAGCGTTTGCACGAAGAAGGAGATCGAATAATGAATCTGGGACAATTGTGCGTTACAAACGAGGATTACGAGAATGCTTCAAAATGTTTCCTGTATATTATTGAAAAAGGAAAAGAAAATTATTATTATGTAAATGCGCGCATGGAGCTGCTGAACTCTCTCTACAAAAAAGTTACAGCCAAATTCACGTACACACAGGCAGATTTGCTGGAACTGGAAAAGAATTTCAACGCTACATTAGACGAACTGGGAAAATATGCCGGCACTGTCATTCTTGTTAAAAACATGGCTCATCTTAAGGCATTTTATCTGAACAAAACAAAAGAAGCATCGGTATTGCTGAATGAAGCTATTAATCTGCCCGGCATCAATGAACAAATTAAAGCAGACTGCAAGCTCGAATTGGGTGATCTATCGCTTATGACCGGAGAAGTCTGGGACGCATCCCTGCTTTACTCCCAGGTTGAATTTGACTTTAAGCATGAACCCATCGGACAGGAAGCAAAATTCCGGAATGCGAAGCTCTCGTACTATAACGGTGAGTTCAAATGGGCACAGGCACAATTAGATATTCTCAAGGGCGCTACGCAAAAGCTCATTGCGAACGATGCTATGTTACTTTCTCTGACCATCAGTGATAATCTAAAAGAAGACGATGATTCTTTGGCGCTCCTCTTATTTTCAAAAGCAGATCTTTCCGCTTTCCGAAATCAGACTGACAAAGCATTCGGCACACTGGATTCCATCTTGAAAAAATACCCCGCCACTTCATTGGCGGATGATATTCTTTTCAAAAAATACCAGATATACCTCAAAGCCGGGAAATTTACAGAAGCAGCGGATAATTTACAAAAACTACTGAACGATTATTCCTTTGACATACTGGGTGATGATGCCCTCTTCAAACTGGCCGAGATGAACGAATTCAACCTGAACGCCCCCGAAAAAGCGAAACAGCTCTACGAAGAACTCCTCATAAAATTCCCGGGCAGCTTATATACTGTGGAAGCGAGAAAAAGATTCAGAAGATTGAGAGGTGATGGTGTGAATTAGAACTCAAAAAAAATTATGTTATACGGAAAACGGATTTTATTGACATCAACTTGCCTTCTGATAATTTTAGATTCTTTCAGCCAAACAAAAAAAAACAAACACCATTTTTATTTTTCATGGGGATATAACAAGGAATGGTATACCACAAATAATATTCGCATAAATCAACCATCGCTTGGAAATGATTATAGGTTTGTGAAAGTCAAAGGAGTTGACAAACCGGGGTGGAATACAGGGGTGTTTAATAAAGCGTTAACTATTCCCCAATACAATTATCGTCTTGGATATTATATTAACGATAGGTGGGCGGTGGAATTAAATTTCGATCACACCAAATATCAGGTTCCGGATCAAGCGCTTCATATCACAGGAATATACCAAGGAAGAAATATAGATTCAACCTTTTTGCGTACAAAAGATAATCTCACCTATCAATTAAATAACGGAGCAAATTTCTTTTTGTTCAATGCGGTGAGAAGAATAAATATTTTGGGAAATGACTCCGCAAGAGTAAAAATGAACCTCTTGTTAAAAGGAGGAATTGGATTTGTACTTCCTCATGTAGAAAATAAAATTATGGGACAAGACAACAAATCAGGCTTTCAGTATGCAGGGCTCGATGCCGGAACAGAAACCGGAGTTCAAATAACATTCTACAATCGTTTCTACTTAGAGTTCACCAACAAAGCAGTTTACGCCATGTACCGCAATCTGAATATTTATGAAGGCAGGGCAAAACAAAATCTTACCTCCTATGAGTTGATCTTATCTGCCGGAGTTTGGTTTTAATTCTACTTTTCTTGTCAATAATTTATACCCTAAATCTTACTATGGTTTTAATAGAATTTCATACCTTCGTTCTCTTCACGAACAATCCAATTATTTTATGACAACAGCCACACAAGAATCAAAAAAACAAGTAGAAAACAAAGAGTTAAAAAATGTTGTTATTCTCTTCGCAGGCGACTCAGGAGACGGTATCCAGTTAACAGGCACCCAATTCACCAATACAAGCGCGCTGCTGGGTAATGACATCAGCACCTTCCCCAACTTCCCGGCCGAAATACGCGCCCCGCAGGGCACACTTGCCGGAGTTTCCGGGTTCCAGCTTCACTTTGGAAGCGTGAACATTTATACTGCCGGTGACCACTCCGATGTACTCGTTGTGATGAATGCCGCTGCGCTGAAAGCTAATATTAAGAACCTGAAACCGGGCGGGATCGTGATAGCAAACATTGAAGGATTCGGGCCAAAAAACCTGGAGCTTGCAAAATACCCTAAAGGAGATAATCCCCTGAAAAACGGATCGCTGGATAAATTTAACGTGTACGAAGTGGATGTTACAAAACTTACCCGCGCTTGTCTGGAAGGATCCGGACTAGGTGTTAAAGATATTGACCGTTCCAAAAATATGTTCGTGCTTGGGTTTCTGCTCTGGATGTATAACCGCAGCATGGATCCAACGCTCAGCTTTTTGAAAGAGCAGTTTAAAAAAAAGCCGGAACTGATCGAGACCAATACAAAAGTTCTGAAAGCAGGATACAATTACGGAGAAACTACCGAAACCTTCACCACCCGTTACGAAGTGAAAGCCGCTCCGATGCCCAAGGGAATTTACAGAAGTATCATGGGAAATCAGGCTACAGCCATTGGCTTGATCACCGCAGCAAAAAAAGCCGGACTTACGCTTTTTTACGGCACCTATCCTATCACACCCGCATCTGATATTCTGCACGAACTTGCAAAACATAAAAACTTTGACGTTAAAACATTTCAGGCAGAAGATGAGATCGCAGCAGTTTGTACTGCCATCGGGGCTTCCTTCGGAGGCAATCTCGGGATCACAGGATCCTCCGGACCAGGCATTGCGCTGAAAGCAGAAGCGATTGGATTAGCTGTGATGCTTGAACTTCCTCTTGTGATTGTGAATGTTCAGCGAGGAGGACCTTCTACCGGCCTTCCTACAAAAACGGAACAGGCCGACTTGCTTCAGGCGCTTTACGGAAGAAACGGTGAATGTCCTATAGTTGTTGTTGCCGCTTCTTCTCCATCGGATTGTTTTCAAATGGCATACGATGCCTGCAGAATTTCTCTTGAACACATGGTACCTGTCATGCTTCTTACAGACGGATATATTGCCAACGGAGCTGAACCATGGAGATTCCCGAACGCAAAAGATATTCCTGAAATAAAAGTAAAATTTGCAACCAGGAAGAACTCTGTTATTGAGAACGGGGACGGAAAGATTGAAAAATTTCTTCCCTACCTGCGCGATGAAAAACTTTCACGCCCTTGGGCTCTTCCCGGCACAAAAGGCATGGAACACCGCATTGGAGGAATTGAAAAGGAAAATGAAACAGGAAATATTTCTTACGATCCGGATAATCATGAGTTCATGGTGAAACTCCGTCAGGAAAAAGTGGACCGCGTGGCAAATTACATTCCGGAGCAGAAGATTGACAACGGAAGAGAGAAAGGAAAAATTCTTGTTCTCGGATGGGGGTCTACCTACGGCTCCATCAAAACGGCTGTGAAGGAATGCATTGACATGGGAATAGATGTTTCTCACGCGCATGTAAAATACATGAACCCGCTGCCTAAAAATCTGGGGAACATTCTGAAAAATTTTGACAAGGTGTTAATGCCGGAGATGAACAACGGACAGTTTTCAAAAATCATCCGCGATCAATTCTTAACTCCTACTATCAACTTCAACAAAATAAAGGGAATTCCTTTCTCAGCAGGAGAATTGAAAGCAAAAATTGAAGAATTGAATAAATAATGAAGAAGAATTTTATACCCAAACCTTTAATAAAACAAGGGGGGCAAGAACTCATATTTGACAACTTGAATAATCCGAGAGTTATTTCTGAGTTCATTGATATTCTCAATAAAACACTCAGCTCCCACAACAAGAATCTGATTCTTAACTTTAAAAATATTACAGCAGCATTTCCTAATGTTTGTGTTCCTATCGCGGGGATAATTGAAAATATAAGTTTAAAAGGGATTAACTTTGAATTTTATTATTTAACAGATTACTTAAAAAAACTTTCAGTTAAAGCTCCACTCCGAGTTCAAGAAAATAAAGAACTTGCTCAAAAAGCAAGCTTGGATAAGATTTGGAGATTTGATAGTGCAGAAGATATTTACCTTTTAATCAATTCTTTTGTTGATGAATTATCCCAAATCATAGTTTGTGAAAAAGGTGTATTAGAGGGCTTTGAGTGGTCTATCAATGAAGTTCTGGATAATGTATTACAACATTCAAGCAGAAGTTTTGGCTACGTAATGGGACAAGTACATCCCAAAACTAAGCATTTTGTTTTTTGCGTTTACGACACCGGGCAAGGCATTTATAACTCTTTACTTTCGTCTTCTGTTCATAAGCCCAAAAACCCAGTTGAAGCATTAAAACTTGCAGTCAAAGAAGGGGTAACAAGAGACAAAAAGATTGGTCAGGGGAATGGATTATGGGGGCTTCATCAAATTGTAAGTGAGAACACAGGCATACTAAATATTATTTCAAATTCAGCTTGTTATAATTTGACAAATAATGAATTTAAGACATTTGACCGCGTTCCTCAATTGCCTTATGACAATGGATGCGTGATAGATTTTCAAATTGACTACAGTAAAGAAATTTCCATTTCCAAAGCACTTGGCGGATACGAACCGGTAAATCTTAAATTAGAATCTTTAGAAGACAATGCAGACAACATTAATATTGTCTTACGCAGTAAAGAATCAGGAGTAGGCACAAGAAAATCGGGAGAGAAAATCAGAAATGAATTGATTAATATTTACAAGCAATCAAACAAAAACATAACGCTTGACTTTGCGAACATTAATATTATTTCATCTTCTTTTGCAGACGAACTTATTGGAAAACTTGTAACTGAATTTGGGTTTTATGGTTTCAATAATATATTCAAATTGAAAAATATGAATCCAAGCGTTCAATCCATTGTCCAGCGTTCAGTAGCACAAAGAATGATGGAAAGTTTCAATGGAAAGAATGGAGATAAATCAGACGTTACTACCTCTGAGAAAAAGGCAAACAATAATAAATGAATATAAATATGAGTACAACAACAGCAACTCCAACAACCGAAAAATTAACAGCAAAAGATTTTACCAGCGACCAGGAAGTACGATGGTGCCCGGGCTGCGGAGATTACTCGATCCTTAAACAGGCTCAAACCATCATGCCCGAACTGGGTATTCCAAAAGAGAATATTGCTTTTGTGGCAGGTATCGGGTGTGCATCCCGTTTCCCCTACTACATGGATACATACGGACTGCACAGCATCCACGGACGTGCTACTGCAGTTGCATCCGGCTTGAAAGTTACCCGCCCTGAGCTCAGCGTATGGGTTGTTGCCGGAGACGGTGACGGGCTTTCTATCGGAGGAAACCACACCATTCATTTGCTCCGAAGGAATATCAATGTGAATATGATGCTCTTCAATAATGAAATTTACGGGCTCACCAAAGGGCAATACTCTCCTGCCTCTCCGCTTGGGAAGGTTTCGAAATCAACGCCCTTTGGCTCTATTGATTATCCATTCAATCCGCTCGCACTGGTGCTTGGGGCAGGCGGAACATTCATTGCCAGAAGCATGGACAGGGATCCTGTTCATCTGCGCACGATACTGAAAAGAGCGCATGAGCATCATGGAACTTCTTTTGTTGAAATATACCAGAACTGCAACGTGTTCAACGATGGGGCATTTGAAGTCTTTACCGAGAAAGCCAGCAAGAAAGAAGAAACACTTTTCATAGAGCACGGCAAGCCGCTCATCTTTGGTGCAAACATGGACAAAGGAATCAAACTTGATGGATTTAAACCTGTTGTTGTAAATGTGGCTGATGTTTCTGCAAACGATCTTTGGATACACGATGAACGCGATGAAATGAAAGCAACACTGCTTACCCGCTTCTTTGACGATCCTAAAAAAGCCGGTCATATGCCAAGACCGTTCGGCATTTTTCTCATCCAGGAAAAACCAACATACGAAGATGCCATGTCCGCACAAATTGCTGATACAATAAAAGCAAAGGGCAAAGGCGATCTGGATACTCTATTGAGAGGAAGAGAAACATGGACCATCAATTAAATAGCCCATCCCAGCCTTCCCAAAGGGAAGGAGGAGGAACAACACGACTATTTTTTAGAGTAGGGTTAATCGCATTTTCCTTTCTTGTTCCATCGCTCTTGAAAGTCCTTCCCTTTGGGAAGGATTTAGGATGGGCTTCTTCTTTTGCTCAAAATTACACCCGCATTGACACCATCCCCGTAAAAGTTAACGGCAACTGGTTGAAAAATCCCTGGACGGGCGGGCACAATTACATCCAACTTTCGGATATTGACATGAACTTTGACGGAAAGAAAGATATTTTCATATTTGACCGCACCGGACATAAGGTTACTGCATATATAAACAAAGGTACGCCCAATACGGTAGCGTATATTGATTCCTCTTTTAAGTACGCATCCAAATTCCCGCGCATGGAAGATTGGGCGATTCTACGTGATTACAACTGCGATGGGAAACCCGATATTTTCACCTACGCGATCACCATGGGTGGAGTGAAAGTATGGAAGAACACATCCTCAGGCGGAAACCTGCAATTCACCCTGCAAACAATTTATATTAAATCAGACTATACACCCACCGTCACAACCGACCCGCTCTCAAACCTCTATGTTACCAGGGTGGATATTCCAACGGTGGATGATATTGACGGTGACGGAGACCTGGATGTTCTCACCTTTGATTACTCAAGTATCGGTGTTGAATTTCACATTAACAAATCTAAAGAACTTGGTTATAACTGCGATAGCCTGATATTTATCCTGGACCCCAATGGTTGCTGGGGAAATTTTGAAGAAAATGGCAGCAATTGCAGTATTAATCTCAACGCTTGCAGGATGATGAATCCTGACTCGGCCGGAAGAAAAATACATGAAAACAAACCTCTTCACACAGGATCCTGCTCGCTTTGTTTAGATATGAATGCTGATGGAGTCAAGGAAATAATTCTTGGGGATATTTCCTGCTGTAACATGACTATGCTTACGAATAGCGGTTCCCCAACAGTTGCAAACATTACAGCAAAAGACACCGTGTTTCCGTCTGCTGATATACCTGTTAATATGAACTTATTCCCATGCGGATATTTTGTGGATGTGGACAATGACAATAAGCGTGATTTGATCGTGTGCCCAAATGCTCCCAATGCGTCAATTGACAATGAAAGTGTTTGGTTCTATAAGAACACAGGGGCTGACAATGCACCTGTTTTTTCCAGAATAAAAAGAAATTTATTCCAGGACGAAATGATCGAAGTGGGCGAAGGATCTGATCCCACATTCTTTGATTTTAATGCGGACGGGCTTACTGATCTGCTTGTTTCAAATTACGCCATGATCAGAGACTCATGCCCTGCTTCTCCAGCAACCTACGGAGTATATGCCTATAAGAACATCGGAACTCTCACTAACCCTCAGTTTGAACTGGTCGATACCGATTACGAAAAACTCTCCATTCAGATGACAGGAGTCCCCAGCAAGCACCTCACTTTTGGGGATGTTGACAATGATGGTGATAAAGATCTGTTTGTCGGAGACTATAACGGGTTCATTCACCAGTTGGATAACACTGCCGGTCCAGGTGCACCTGCCGATTTTCTTTACATGGGTTTGGTAACCGCTGCAGCATCACCCATTGATATTGGCAGCAATGCAACTCCTCAGCTTATCGATGTGGATAGGGATTCCGATCTGGACCTTATCATCGGAGAAAGGTCCGGCAATCTGAATCTTTACGAGAATATCGGAACCGCAGGCACACCCACATTTTCCCTGGCTACCGCCACATTCGGAGGAGTGGATGTGAAAAAAAACTGCTGCACCGGATACAGCGTACCTTTTATGTACGACAGTGCCGGAAAATACAATCTCATGGTGAGCAGCGAAGCCAACCGGAACTATCCCGCAACCGGATGGATTTGGTACTACAAAGACATTGACGCAAATCTGGGAGGTAATTTTACATTGGCCGACTCCCTGTACAAAAATATTTGGGAAGGAGACCGGATGATCGTTCATGGAAAAGACATCAACGGGGACGGGGCGATGGACCTGGCAATAGGAAACTATGCCGGAGGAGTAACTCTTTACCTGGGCGACAGCAGCCCTGTTGCTATACCGGAAATTAACTCAACTTTTTTTGATTTTACAATTTACCCTAACCCCTCCACAGAAAATTTCTCAATTACTCTCTCTCCTTTTGTTCCTGATGAAAAATATACGCTTACTATTTTCAGCTCAATTGGAGAAATGATTTGTTCCCGGCAAATTACCCGGTCCCAATTCAAAATCGAAAAACGACTTTCTTCCGGGATATATTTGTTTGCTCTGAGCGCTAATAATTTCAGCAAAACAAAAAAACTTGTTGTATTAAAATAATATTTATGAAAAACAGTATCAAGTACCAAGTACCAGATATTAAGTCCCCAATTCCACGTTTTTCTTTGTACTTATTACTTTGTGCATTGTACTTGCTTTTCGCTGGCTGCTCAAAGGAAGGTACCGGTGGAAAAGCAACCATTCAAGGCATGGTAAAACACCACAGCGATCCGATTCCGGGTGCGGTTATATATATTAAATATGGGGCCGAAGAATCGCCCGGAACCGACATCACCTATTACGATGCGAGCGCTACAGGAGATGCAAACGCACACTACGAATTTTCCGACCTGAAAAAAGGAGATTATTATTTATTTGCGGTAGGGTTTGACAGCAACATTGTTCAAACCGTTATTGGCGGAATACCGGTTGAAATAAAAAGCAAAACTGAGACAGTTACGGCAGATGTTCCGGTTACGGAATAGCCAATCAGTTTCTCATCTTATATATTTCTGATTTCAACAGTCCCATCTTGCAGAAAAAATGCAGGAAGGAAACGCCCAACACGCCTAACCCATACTTAGTGCTTCTCCGGAAATTAATGGAAGAGGCTTCTTTAAAATACTTTGTAGGACAAGTTACCTCCGCTATCTCAAATCCCGCATAAACTATCTGCGAGAGCATCTGGTTGTCAAAAACAAAATCATCTGAATTGGCATGGTAATTTATTTTCTCCAGTATCTTTTTGGAAAATGCCCTGTATCCGGTGTGGTATTCGGATAATTTTTGACCGAGCAATACATTCTCAGAGAAGGTAAGGAAGCGGTTGAAGATATATTTATACATAGGCATTCCTCCTTTCAATGCGCCTTTTCCGAGAATGCGCGAACCAAGTACACATTCATACAAATCATTCCCAATAATGTTTGCCATACTCGGAATCAGCAAAGGAGTATACTGGTAATCCGGATGAAGCATGATCACTATATCGGCACCTAATGAAAGTGCCTTGTCGTAACATGTTTTCTGATTGCCCCCGTATCCGCGGTTCTTTTCGTGGCGAATTACGTGTTTGATGCCTATCTGCTTCGCCACTTCCACCGTGTTATCCTTGCTGCAATCGTCCACCAGCACCACATCATCCACAATATCAAAAGGAATCTCATCGTACGTTTTTTTCAACGTGCGCTCGGCATTGTAAGCCGGGAGTACCACTACTATTTTTTTTCCTTTCAGCATAAATCAACGAAAAACGAAACTATGCAAAGTTACGAAAAAAAGGAAAAGCATCTTGTAATTCATTTCGTACTTTCGTAAAAAATTCACTTTTCAAAAATTCGTGCGAACACTAAACAGATACCTCGTACTGTCTTATGTTGGTCCATTCCTGATGACCTTCTTCATTGCTGTATTTGTGCTCTTCATGCAATTCCTGTGGAAGTACGTGGATGACCTGATCGGCAAAGGGCTGGAAACAGGAACGCTTGCAGAATTATTCTTCTACGCCTCGCTCACCACCTTCCCGCTTGCGCTTCCTCTTGCCATACTTCTTTCTTCCCTCATGACATTTGGAAACATGGGAGAACACTTCGAGCTGGTAGCGCTTAAATCAGCAGGCATGTCGCTTCAGAAGATCATGCTGCCTTTGGTTTTAGTTGCGACTCTTACAAGTTTTGGAGCCTTTCTCTTTGCAAATAATATTTTACCATTTGCAAACCTTAAAATGAGAAATCTCATATATGACATACAGCAGAAAAAACCTGCGTTGAATATCAAAGAAGGAGTTTTTTACAATGGCATTGAGGGGTATACCCTGCGCATTGAAAAAAAAGAAAGCGATGGCATCAACTGCAGCGGCATCATGATCTACGATCATAGCAAAGGATTGGGAAATAATAAGGTCAGCATATCGGAATCAGGAAAACTACAGCTCACAGCTGACAAGCAGTTTTTATCGGTCGTTCTTTTTAACGGCACTAATTACGAAGAAATGCAGGATGCGGATAGCGAAGGAAAATACACATTGGTACGGAGTAAATTTAAAGAGCAAAGTGTGCTATTTGATCTATCGGGTTTCAGAATGGTCAGGACAGAAGAAGACCTTTTCAAATCAAATTACTCCATGCTTACGATCAGTCAGATTGAAGAAATAATTGATTCGATCAACATTACCCGGAACGCCCGAATCGATGAATTTAGAAAAAATTTCTCCACCATGATGGCTGAGGACAACATCTTAAAACCAACAGAGGCAAGCAGAGCAACACCTCCCGATTCCCTTCACCGTACCATCGTAGACCTCAACAACCGCAGCCTGCCTGGCCAGCGGGCCATTACAGTCCCGGGAAAAATTCAGACCATTGACATGGCGCTGAACCTTGCACGAAGTAAAAAGTATTACATCGAAAGCCTGATGAGTGAAATGGAAAACTACGAACGCCCGGTCCTTGCCATGAACGTAGAGTGGCATGAAAAGTTTTCGCTTTCCCTGGCTTGCCTTATCCTGTTCTTTGTAGGAGCGCCCCTTGGCGCGATCATCCGCAAGGGTGGACTCGGAATGCCGGTGGTGGTATCTGTAGTGATCTTCATCCTGTTTTTTGTCATCAGTATTATTGGAAAAAAGATGGCACAGGATGGAGCAATTCCTGTCTACATAGGTATGTGGATATCTTCTGCGATTACCGTACCAATCGGAATTTTTCTTACCTCAAAAGCAACCTCGGATTCTTCATTGTTTGATACCGATACCTATCTCAATTTTTTTAAGAAACTTTTGTCAAAGAAAAAATGAGGATTCTGCAGCTTTGCAATAAGTTCGTCTACCCTCCCAAAGACGGTGGCGCGATTGGCATCTTCAATTATACCAAAGCATTTTCAACGCTCGGATGCGAGGTGGTCATGCTTGCGATGAACACGACCAAGCATCCGTATGATATTAATGACCTTCCGGAAGAAGTAAAAAAAATGGCGGAATGGGTAACGATCGATGTGGACAATAAACTGAAACCGTTTTCTGCCCTGATCGCCATCCTGCAGAACCGTTCCTATAACATCGAACGTTTTATTTCTTCAGCCTACAATGACTGCCTCATAGAACTGCTTCACCAACAACCATTTGACATCATACAACTTGAAGGACTGTACCTTTCTCCCTACGTGGAAACCATACGCGCATTTTCGGAAGCAAAAATTGTAATGCGTTCGCACAACATAGAGCACGAGATATGGCAACGAAGCGCTGAGAATGAAAAAAGTTTCCTGAAAAGGTGGTATCTTAAAATATTGGCCAGGCAATTGCGTGACTACGAGATATCAAGGCTGAACAAATATGACCTGATAACCTCCGTTACAGAAAGAGATGCGCAGATGCTGAAGTCTTTCGGCTGTAAACTGCCTATGCACGTCTGCCCGGCTCCTTACGATGAAACCGTACTGAAGCCGGACAAAACAAAAATGGAATTTCCATCCCTGTTCTTTATTGGCGCGCTGGACTGGGCTCCCAACGTAGAAGGATTAGAGTGGTTTCTGAAAAATGTGTGGCCGAAGCTGGCTGTTCTCCCCCTTGCAAAGGGGGCGCAGGGGGATTTGAAGTTTTATGTTGCTGGCAGAAATGCTGACAAAGCCAGACTCCCTGAACTGAAAAATGTTATTGTTGTGGGAGAAGTAGAAAACGCCTGCGATTTCATGAACTCAAAAGGCCTGATGATCGTGCCCTTGCTTTCCGGCAGTGGCATACGCGTTAAGATCATTGAAGGAATGGCGCTCGGCAAAACAATAGTCACCACTTCGCTGGGTGCCGAAGGAATCCCCTGCAAGGACGGACAGAATATCCTGATAGCAGATACACCCGAAATCTTTGCGGAAAAGATCATTAAATGTATAAATGAAAAAATGACCTTTACGATAATAGGAGACAATGCCTGCCGGTTTGCAAAACAACGGTTCAGCAGTCAGGAAGTGGTGAAAAAACTTTTGGAGTTCTTTAAACAACATATTGCTTTGGACTAATGTCCAAATTGTATTTGTATTTGACAGCCACGACCTTAAGGTCGTGGCAAATGAATAAAACGATAATTGGCTTTAGCCAAAAAATGATTCTACTGCAGATCATATTTTGGGTTTCTCTTGTTGCGCTGGCGCATACATACATAGTCTATCCACTATTATTAAAAGTACTTGCAGGCTTCTCCTCCCCCCTGCCCCCCTCCAGCGGGAGACAAAACAGCCAACAGCCGGTTTCAATTTTAATAGCTGCATATAATGAAGAAAAAGTCATCAAAGGAAAACTCAATAGCATTTTCAATTCGGATTATCCGAAAGATAAAATTGAAGTGATCGTAGGTTCAGATGCGAGCACGGATCAAACCAATGAGATTGTGAAATCGTTCCCCGGAGTGCAATTGGTAGAATTTAAGGGCCGGAGCGGAAAGGTGAAGATCATCAATCATCTTAAAACACTGGCAAAATACGACACCCTCATTCTTACCGATGCCAATGTGCTGTTAGATAAAAATACCATTCAGGAACTCACAAAACATTTCATCAACCCTGAAATTGCGCTCGTAGATTCAAATATGCAGAGTATCAATCAGCAGGGAGGAATTTCAAAAGCGGAAAGCACTTACATACGCGGAGAAGTGGGAATAAAGAACAACGAAGGTAAAGTCTTTGGAATGATGATGGGTCCCTTTGGAGGATGTTACGCAGTGCGAAAGAATTTTTACGAACCTGTGCCTGAGAATTTTTTAGTGGATGATTTTTATGTGAACATGAAAGCACTGGAGAAAGGCGGAAAAGCCATCAGCGAGATAAATGCCAAGGTGTATGAAGAAATTCCCACAGGCTGGAAAATAGAGTTTGAGAGGAAAATAAGAATTGCTACAGGAAGTTTCCAGAACCTGAAAGCATTCTTTCACCTGCTGTTTAGGTTCAACACGCTGTCATTCTGTTTTCTGTCGCATAAAGTGTTGAGATGGTTTGGACCATTTTTTATGATGGCGCTGTTTGTAAGCAATCTGTATTTCTTTTTTATCTCTATGTTATTTGAAAGATTCACTTCCTCACTTTTCGATGAATCTTTTTTATTTCCGGCTAACATTTACACAGTGATTTTTCTGCTTCAGAGTTTAGCATTAATACTTCTGCTTCTCGACCTGCTCCTGAAACTCATAGGGGTCAACATACTTCTTACTCGCCTTGCAACTCACTTCTTCTCTACAAACCTTGCGCTGGTAATCGGTTTTTTCAAGTTTGTTGGAGGTGTTCGTTCAAGCGTGTGGCAGCCAACAAAAAGATAGAAGATTTTACTTATTTTTGTCAATGGGTAAGTTGCTGATATTTTTGAAATATGTGTTTTATGTTTATTCGAGCGATGTCAAGGAAAATAGAAGGCATGTACACGTTACAGATAAGAAAAGAGACATTGAACGCATTTGCAAATTCTGGATCGAACCCAAAATAGAATTGCATGAAAATATCAGGTTCAGCGAAAAAGAATTAAATGAAATTGAAAAATTGGTCCGCACAAACATTAAAACACTAAATGAACAATTGGATGTATTCTATACCCAAAAAACTGTAAAGTCCATCAATAAAAATGAATAAGCAAATAGGATATAGCAGTGTAACGCCCCTGATAAAATCTGTGCGTTTCCGCGGCTCCAAAATAATTCTTGACCTAGCAGATGGGCGCATGCTTATGCTGCCCCTGAGCAAGTTTCCTGAAATTGAACGCTTGAGCGCTTCACAAAAGAAAAAATACAAACTGCTTGCCGGCACAGGACTTATGTTTGATGATCTCGATACCGTATACCATGTTTCAGATTTTCTAGGAAAAGAAAATATGTCTGCGTTTTCTATGGTGGCTGAGCCCAAAGCCAAATACGGGAAATAAAATCAGAGTTTTCTAGTTTGCTTAAGGCGTCAAATCCAGCATCTGAAATTCCACAAAAAGATAAGATGAAACTAAAATTTATAAGTCTTTTTTATTCACCAGTCAGTTTCTGTATTCTCAGAGTTTAAAATTTGAATTGAAAGGAAAAGTAACTGAGGATGGTATGAAAGCAGCAATCAAAGGTGCTAATATGGGATTAGTTGGCTCGGACAATTCAGTTGTTGAGGTAGATACAGATTCACTTGGAAAATATTTCTTTGATTCTACTATGGTAAAACCAAATACCACTTATGTTGTAAGGGCAAGCGGATTAGATGCAAAAAACTCACATGCTCCTGATGGATATTTAGGAAACCCAAAATGGAAGTTCACTACTAAAGAATATACAGAATCATACACATTCACCAAAGATCTGGAACTCAAGATATATATTAAGCCCATACAGCCTGAACAGCCAACTGAAACTAAAAAACCAATTGTTCGGCCATCAAATACAAAATGCGGTAACTGTTTACTGCTACAAAAAGCACTGGAAACAACAATTTTCAAAAACTGGGGCCGTCTGTGCAGAGATTCAAGTAGGACATTAACCCTTATTGATACAAGCAGGTTTTTTCAAAATTGCGGATTAAAAGATATATGCATTCGAAAAATTGAACTAAGCAATGAACCAGGGAAGTTTAAAGGGAAAAATATATTTCAATTAGGTAATAATCAAGAGCAATACATGAATTTTTTAATTGTTTTTATCGGAGAAAGCAAAAACAAAATTTATTCTATCACCTTTTTTCAGCCGGTATCAAACCAGCAGATCGTATTAAAATATAAATGCGGAAAAAATAAGATAAAACTCAAAAGATTATAGTATGGGAGTATTTTAGATTTATTCCTGATAATTTGTATCTTTGTTCGGCTATGAAATCCATGTTAAATACCATCGAAGAAGCCATCTCCGAAATAAAAAACGGAAAAGTAATTATCGTTGTTGATGATGAAGATCGCGAGAACGAAGGCGACTTTGTTACTGCTGCGCACAATGCCACTCCCGAGATCATCAACTTCATGGCAACGCATGGCAGAGGACTCATCTGCACACCGCTCAGCGAGCAGCGATGTGAGAAATTAGGGTTGGATCTGATGGTCTCCCGAAACACATCGCATCACGAAACTGCGTTCACTGTTTCAATAGATTTACTCGGTCACGGCTGCACCACCGGCATCTCCGCAAGCGATCGTTCCAAGACCATTAAAGCGCTTATTGATCCTAACGCAAAATCTACCGACTTCGGTCGTCCCGGACACATATTTCCCATACGCGCGCAGAACGGAGGAGTGCTCAAAAGAGCAGGTCATACCGAAGCTTCAGTTGATATGTCTAAAATGGCTGGATTTCAAGATGTTGGAGTATTGGTAGAAATCATGAACGAAGATGGAACCATGGCTCGTTTACCACAACTTTTTGACATCGCAAAGAAGTTTAATCTAAAAATAATTTCCATCAAGGATCTCATCGCTTACCGCATCGAAAAAGAGACCATTGTAAAGCGCGAGGTGAGCGTACATTTGCCTACTCCATTTGGCAATTTTGAAATGATCGCATACAAGCAAACCACAAGCAACCAGGAACATCTTGCCATTGTAAAAGGCACTTGGAAAAAAGATGAACCCGTGATGGTGCGCGTGCACTCCTGCTGCCTGACCGGAGATATCTTTGGCTCCCTGCGCTGCGATTGCGGGCCTCAACTGCACAAGGCGATGGAGATGATTGAGAAGGAAGGCAAAGGCGTGATAGTGTACATGAACCAGGAAGGCCGCGGCATCGGGCTCATGAACAAACTCAAAGCCTACAAGCTGCAGGAAGAAGGAAAAGATACCGTAGAAGCCAACCACGCCTTAGGCCTGCCCATGGACTCACGCGATTACGGTGTGGGTGCACAGATCCTCCGCGACCTCGGCATCAACAAGCTGCGCCTGCTCTCCAACAATCCCAAAAAGCGCGCGGGCTTGCTTGGCTACGGACTCGAAGTGGTTGAAAACATCCCCATCGAGATACAATCCAACACCCACAACAAAAAATATCTCCAAACCAAACGGGATAAGATGGGACATTCCCTCAAAGTAGATTAGACAGCTGCTAATTCCCCATTTTGGAGAGGACAGAATGATAAAGGAAACTAAGAAATGACCCTGAACAGCTACGCTGTTATTCCGCGGATGATTCCTTCCTTGGAATCCCGGATAAACTTAACGATCAATTCCTTTTCAGGCGAAGCGGGCGCTTCCTGCTCAACAATATTAATGGCATTGGATACATTATAGCCCCGGACATAAATTGTTCGGTAAATGTCTTCTATTTGTAATACTCTCTCGTTGGAAAAACCTCTTCTTCTCAATCCTACTGAGTTCACTCCAATGTAAGAAAGTGGTTCGCGGGCGACTTTTACGTAAGGGGGCACATTTTTTCTCACCAACGAACCGCCCGTTACAAACGAGTGCGCTCCTATATGCACGAACTGCTGAACAGCAACCAATCCTTCCAGTATGGCCCATTCATCAATGTTGATATGCCCGGCAAGGTTCACGCTGTTGGCAAGGATAACATTGTTGCCGATAGCACAATCATGTGCAACATGTACATAGGCCATGAGAAGGCAATTGCTTCCTACAGAGGTTATCATTCTGTCCTTTGTCCCCCTGTTTATCGTTACAAATTCACGGATGGTTGTATTATCTCCTATCTGAACAGTAGATTCTTCTCCTGAAAATTTCAAATCCTGTGGAATGGCAGAGATCACTGCCCCGGGAAATATTTTGCAGTTCTTACCTATTCGGGCGCCTTCCATGATAGTTACATGAGGGCCAATCCATGTGCCTTCTCCGATTTCTACATTACCATAAACAACAGCAAACGGAGAAACGGTAATGTTCTTGCCGAGTTTGGCGTTCTTATCTACGGACGAATTCGGAGAGATCATAAGCGAATATACAATTTGTTGCCCCCCACCCTAAAGGGTGCTGTTGTATTTCTCCCTTTAGGGCAGGGGTTACTTTATCAATTAGGATTTACCGGCACCGCTGATGCAGAAGGAGTAGATTTCACCTTGATAATCTGTGCCAGCATATCGGCTTCCATCACTGCTTTTTCGTTCACATAGGCAGTACCCCGCATGCGGCATAATCCTCTGCGGATAGGCTCAAGCAGATGGAGAACAAAAATGACAGTATCACCGGGAACAACTTTGTTTTTAAATTTCGCGTTCTCAATTTTTAAAAAGTAAGTAAGATAATTCTCAGGATCCGGAACGGTTTTAAGCACCAGCACCCCTCCTACCTGCGCCATAGCCTCGACCAGCAACACGCCAGGCATTACAGGGTTTCCGGGGAAGTGCCCACGGAAGTAATCCTCGTTCATGGACACATTCTTTACCCCTACTACATGCGTTGGGCTTAGTTCAAGAATTTTGTCGATTAGCAGAAAGGGATCGCGGTGAGGCAAAAGCTTCATGATATCATTGATATCAAGCAACACTTTGTTTACATCGTACTTAGGTATTTCAGTAACTCTCCTGGCTTCCGCTTTTGCCTTTTCCTTTTCAGCATTGTCTTTTTTTATTCTCTCTTTAAAAATCTTGGCGAATGAAACATTCCCAGCGTGTCCCGGTCTTGCGGCCAGGATATGTGCTTTCACAGGCATTCCGATGAGAGCAAGGTCTCCTACAATATCGAGCAGTTTATGGCGTGCCGGCTCGTTGTAATAATGCAGCTGCGTATTGTTCAGCACTCCCCTGCCCTTTATTTCTACATCGGGTTTATTGAATACCTTCCTGAGATGCGCCAGGTCTTCATCCGGAACCGGTTTATCAACTAAGACGATGGCATTATCCAGGTCACCGCCCTTGATGAGGTTATGTTTCAAAAGCATTTCCAGTTCATGCAAAAAAACAAAGGTCCTGCACATGGCAATTTCTTCTTTGAACTCTCCCACTTTGTAAATATGCGCGTGCTGCGTTCCAAGCACTTCGGAATTATAATCCACCATCACCGTTAAACGAAATTCTTCCTGTGGAACAGCAAGCATCTCCACATGTTTTACATTATCTTCGTAACTGAGAATGGATGTAAGTTCAAAGTAAATACGTTCTGCATTTTGTTCCACAATGCCGGCTTTTTCCAGCGCTTCGATAAAAGGCATGGAACTTCCGTTCATGATGGGCATTTCCGGGCCGGTTACTTCGATAAGACAGTTGTCAATTTCCATTCCTACCAGCGCAGCCAGCACATGCTCGGTAGTATGAACTCGGGCTCCGTTTTTTTCAAGAGTTGTGCCATGATCAGTAGAAATTACATAATCAGCATCCGCATCAATGATGGGCTTGTCAGGCATATCTACCCTTTGAAATTTGTACCAGTAGTTTTCGGGAGCAGGTTTGAAAGTGAGAGACACTTTTGCTCCGGTGTGAAGTCCCACTCCGGAAACAGTAACGGGCGCCTTAATTGTTCTTTGTTTTGCCATATTACAAATAACAAATTTAGTGTTAAATCATCTGCAACTGAATTTCTCAGATTAACACAGAAATAAATCTGTGGATATCTGTGGATATCTGTGCAATCTGTATCCTATTTTTCTGCTGCTAATTTCAGTTCCTGTAATATCTTCTCCAGTGATTTTATTCTATCATTCATATCCGGGAAATTCCGGAACAAAACATAGGAACGTTTGTATTCGCCAATCGAAAACGCGGGCGATCCCTGCACCGTTGTATTTTCTTCCGAAATAGTATTTCCTATGCCTGACTGCGCAGCGATTTTGGTCCCATCCGCAATCGTGATATGCCCGACAATTCCAACCTGTCCGCCAATGATACAGTTCTTGCCAACCTTTGTAGAACCAGCCACTCCAGTCTGAGAAACAATGATGGTATTCTCCCCTATCTCAGCATTGTGGCCTATCTGTATCAGGTTGTCGAGCTTGGCCCCTTTGCGTATGATGGTAGAACCCAGCGTAGCGCGATCAATAGTGGTGTTGGAACCTATCTCCACATTATTTTCCAATATTACATTGCCCAGATGCTGCATTTTAAAATTGCTGTCGTTATTGGGAGCGAAACCAAAACCATCGCTGCCTACAACAACGCCTGCATGAAGGGTGCAATTTTTGCCAATAACACATTCATGATAAACTTTTACGCCTGCATAAAGGATCGTGTTGTCTCCAATCACAGCATTATCTCCAACAAAAACACCGGGAAATAATTTTACGTTATTGCCAAGTTTTACATTCTCTCCCACGTAAGCAAAGGCGCCTACGTACACCTCTTTTCCGAGTGAAGCCGTTTTAGAAATAAACGAAGGTTGCTCAATGCCTGATTTATTATTCTTTGTCTGCTGACGCATCTCCAAAAGTTTTCCAAAAGCTACACGGGCATCGTCAACGCGTATCAGCGTGCAGGTTTTTTTGAGTGACTTTTCAGGTTTAAAATCTTTATTAACGATGACAACAGAAGCATCTGTTGAATAAACATATTGCTCATAAACAGGATTGCTCATAAAAGCCAAAGATCCCGGTCTTCCGTCCTCGATTTTAGAAAGGGAGTTGACAACAGTATCAGGATTGCCCTCCACTTTTCCATGGAGGAGAGAGGCTATCTGGCTTGCTTTGAATTCCATGAGTTACATTATGATAACTATCAGCAAATTTAGAGATTTTATATAGCAAAATACACCTAAGAAAAAATGAATTATCAATAGGTGGATGTTTACTACTAAACAAGTTCCTTCGGATAGCACAAAAAGTACTTTTTCACTGTTTTCTGTAAAGCAGCAATGTAGGCCTGATCGGAGGCTTCGGTGATATCGGCAATTTTGCCGTCTTTAGAAAGGATATTGATACGGATTTTATCGGGGCGATATGCATCATTCGTCACATCGTGCGAGAACACAAAATAATCCGCCTCCAAATCGCTCAGCTTATATTTTTCCTTCACCTTCTTCTTGAGATCATTCACAAGGTCATCTGCAAATTTATCGGTCTGAATAACTGCTTTGTAAAGTTTTCTGTCCACCAGATTCTTACACAAAGTTGAGAGCGTAAAATCAGAATGGTTTGCCCAAACTTTTACAGAGGCAAAAACATCATTATCATCTAAGTCAGCAAACGTATTTAACAACTCGGGAGTTTTAGCAAAGGCTTTCTTATCGTATTGATTGTATAAAAACTCCTTCAATGCAGGCGTGCAAAATAGATCATGGCTGTTCTCTTTTGACTTTTGATTTGCTATTTCTTTTGCCCTTTTAAGTATATTAACTAAAAGATATTCTGCACTCAGCACCGTTTTGTGCAGATACACCTGCCAGTACATGATCCTGCGGGCAATGATGAAGTTCTCGATGGAATAAATTCCTTTTGCTTCAACAACTAATTCATCCTTTACAACATTCAGCATTTTGATGATGCGCTCCGAGCTGATGACACCTTCGGAAACACCGGTGAAAAAACTGTCGCGGTTGAGATAATCCAAGCGATCCATATCCAGCTGACTGGAAACAAGCTGATGAAGGAATTTCTTTTTGTATGTATCACTGAATATTTTAAGCGCTACCGATAGCTCTCCGTTAAATTCCTTATTCAACTTTTCCAGAAAGAGGACCGAAATATCCTCGTGAGATATTCCATGCACAAGGCTATTCTCCAAAGCATGGGAATAAGGTCCGTGGCCTATGTCGTGCAGAAGAACCGCGATCAAAACACCTCTCTCCTCTTCTGCTGTAATCTCCACCTCTTTCGTCCTCAGTGTCTCAATCGCCATCATGGCGAGATGCATGGTGCCCATAGCATGCTGAAAACGGGTATGCAGAGCTCCGGGATAAACCAGACTAGTAAGCCCCAGCTGCCGTATCCTCTGCAGGCGCAGAAAGTACGGGTGGTTAATGATCTGATGGATAAAAGAATCAGGAACAGTGATAAATCCGTAAACGGGGTCGTTGAAAAGAATCTGCTTTTTACTCATGATTTTCATGGTTACCAATTAACAAACCAACTACAAATGTTACGAATCACTCCCACGCCCTGATTAGTTATATTCGTAACAGATTCGTTGATTAGTAACCATGGCAAAGATATACACTTAAGCAAATATTCACACAAATTCTGCGTTCCGTTTCTATTAGTAAATTAGCAACCATGAATAAGATCAGCATCCTCTGGGCCGATGATGAGATAGATCTCCTCAAACCGCATATCCTCTTCCTGCAAGAAAAAGGATACGATGTAAAAACAGCGATCAGCGGAGATGAAGCTGTGGGAATGATCAAAGCCGAGACGTTTGATGTGGTGTTCCTGGATGAAAATATGCCGGGACTGAGCGGACTTGAAACCCTATCGAGAATTAAAGACTATCGCTCCGACCTGCCCATAGTGATGATTACCAAAAGTGAAGCCGAACAAATCATGGAGGATGCTATCGGCTCAAAAATATCCGATTACCTGATAAAACCCGTTAACCCGAACCAGATACTGCTCTCGCTGAAAAAAATATTTGAAAACAAACGTCTGGTCTCTGAAAAAACAACTTCCAACTACCAGCAGGAGTTCCGGCAGATAGGAATGAGTCTGAGCGATGATCACAATGCAGAAAACTGGAAGGATATTTACAAGAAATTAGTTTTCTGGGAATTGGAATTGGATAAATCCGATGACGAAAGCATGTCGGATATGCTGGCCATGCAAAAACAAGAGGCAAACGCAGCGTTCAGCAAATTCATTGAAGCAAATTATATTAAATGGCTGCATTCTCCCCTCTCCGCTGGGAAAGCCGGGGCTGAGGGCGCGCCTTTAATGTCCCATACCGTTCTCAAAAGCAAGCTCAATCCCCTTCTCGACAGAAAGGAACCCATATTCCTGGTGGTGATAGACAATCTGCGCTTTGACCAATGGAAAATGATAGAGCCAAAGATCAAAGAGTTATTTAAAGTGGAGGAAGAATCACTTTATTACAGCATTCTTCCAACCGTAACCCAGTTTGCCCGCAACGCCTTGTTTGCAGGCCTTATGCCCAGCGAAATAGAAAAAATACGACCTGATCTCTGGAGGAACGAAGAAGACGAAGGAAGCAAGAACCAGTTTGAACAGGAGTTCATGAATGCACAGTTAAAGCGCTGGGGGCGAGACATCAAAAGTTCTTACCACAAGATCGTAAACCATAACGAAGGCAAAAAACTGGCAGACAGCATCAGCAACCTGATGCAAAACAAACTGAACGTGATCGTGTACAATTTTGTGGATATGCTCTCCCACGCACGTACAGAAATGGAAGTAATACGGGAACTGGCCGATGATGAATCAGCCTACCGCTCCCTAACCGTTTCATGGTTTGAGCACTCACCCCTGCATGATATCATTAAAAAAATAGCGGAGAAAAAAGGATCGCTCGTCATCACCACCGATCATGGCAGCATACGCGTCAGTGAGCCCTCTAAAGTGGTTGGGGACAAAAACACTTCCACCAACCTGCGCTACAAACAGGGAAAAAGCCTGAGCTACGAAAAGCGCGATGTGCTGGAAGTAAAAAACCCTGCTGATGCTTTCCTGCCCCGCATCAACGTAAGCACCACCTACATTTTTGCCAAGCAGGATAAATTTTTTGTCTATCCCAATAACTTCAACCACTACGCGCATTACTACCGAAACACCATACAGCATGGAGGAATTTCACTGGAGGAAATGCTGATTCCGTTTGTGACCTTGAGTGCGAAGCAGGTAATATGATCCAAAAGAACATACGCGCCCTTTCCATAGACGAGATCAAAACCTTTTTCGAAAAGAAAGGGGATAAATCCTTCCGCGCCAAGCAGGTGTACGAATGGCTTTGGCAGAAATCAGCTCGTTCGTTCGAGGAAATGACCAATCTGCCGAAGGCAGCACGTGAAATGCTCAGTGAAAACTTTGTAATCAATACCGTGAACATTTCCACCTCGCAAATAAGCAAGGACAGAACCATTAAAAATGTTTTTAAATTGTACGATGGCAATATTGTAGAAGGTGTTTTAATCCCTACTGACAGCAGAATGACTGCCTGTATTTCTTCCCAGGCGGGCTGCTCTCTTACCTGCTCCTTTTGTGCAACAGGCAGGATGGACAATCTACGCAACCTGGGTGCAGATGAAATTTATGATCAGGTCGCAATTCTTCGGAAACAGGCAGAAGAAAAATACGACATTCCTCTTTCAAACATCGTGTACATGGGAATGGGAGAGCCTCTTTTGAATTACAAAAATGTTTTAGAATCCGTGGAGAAAATCACCTCCCCCGAAGGACTGGGTATGTCCCCTCAGCGTATCACAGTCTCCACAGCCGGAATTGCCAAGATGATCAAAAAACTGGGCAATGACGAAGTAAAATTCAATTTCGCGCTCTCATTGCACGCTGCCAATGATGAAAAACGAAACAAGATCATGCCCATCAACGAGCAAAACTCGCTCGCAGCGCTTGCCAGTGCACTCAGGTATTTTTACGAAAAGACCAACACACGGATTACCTATGAATACATTGTATTTAAAGATTTTAACGATGACATTGCAGATGCCATCGAACTGGAAAAGTTCAGCCGGGTGGTGCCCTGCAAAGTGAATATCATTGAATACAATCCCATTGGAGATTCGGAATTTCAGCAGACCACAGCCGCGCGGTTGAATAAATTTGTAGACTGCCTCGAAAGCAAAGGCGTGATCGTTAACTTGCGCAGAAGCAGAGGGAAGGATATTGATGCGGCATGTGGGCAGTTAGCTAATAAAGGAAATTCTCAAAACCAGAAGTAAGAACAATTGAACATTCGAACAATTGAATTTTGAATGTTCGTACTTCGATTGTTCGCTTGTTCGTCATTCAAAATGGGTCTTTTTCCAGCATCTTTTCCCTATTCCTTATTTCCCTATACCTTATACCTTTACAACCCCAATGGCATCCGTTGAAGAAATAAAAGCTCCCGTCCGCAAGGAGATGGAGGAATTTGAACACAGGTTCCGCGAATCGATGCGCAGCCACGTTCCGCTCCTGGATAAAATCATGCACTATATTGTGAAGCGCAAAGGCAAGCAGCTGCGCCCGATGTTCGTTTTTCTGGCCGCTAAAACCTGCGGGGAGATGAACGACTCCAGCTACCGCGCGGCTTCCCTCATTGAACTTCTTCACACGGCAACCCTTGTTCACGATGACGTAGTGGATGATGCACATATGCGCAGGGGTTTTTTTTCACTCAACGCTCTCTGGAAAAATAAAATTGCCGTGCTGGTAGGAGATTACCTTCTCTCCCGCGGACTTTTGCTATCTGTTGACAATAAAGATTTTCGGCTTCTCGGAATAGTTTCCAACGCGGTGAAGGAAATGAGCGAAGGGGAACTATTACAGATTGAAAAAGCCAGGAGATTAGATGTAGATGAAGCGGTATATTTCGAGATCATCCGCCAGAAGACTGCGGTGCTCATCGCCTCCTGCTGTTCCTGCGGGGCCGCATCGGTAGGCAGCGATGATACTGCGATAGAGCAAATGAGATTATTCGGTGAACAAACCGGAATCGCTTTCCAGATAAAGGACGATCTCTTTGATTTTGGCACAGGCGATGATATAGGGAAAGCAACCGGTAATGACATCAAGGAAAAAAAATTCACTTTACCTTTGATCCATGCCTTAAAAAATTCTTCTTACTTTGATAAACGCAGGATTATTAACATGATCAAGAACGACCATAATGACGAAAAAAAAATTAAAACTGTTACTGATTTTGTTTTTAAAAGCGGTGGTATTGAATACGCCACAACAAGAATGCACGAGCACAAAGACAAAGCGCTTCAGCTGCTTTCCGGCTTCAAGGATAGTGAGGCGAAAAAAGCGCTGGAGCAGTTGGTGGTTTATACAATTGAAAGAAAAAACTAAAAGAAGCCCCGACCCTAAAGGGAGAAATACAAATACAATGAAAACAAAAATTATTGTTTGCTGTTTACTGTCTACTGTCTACTTGTTTTCTGCTTGCTCCTCCGGCACAATAGAAAATCCAGAAAACAATGCAACCACTGAGAATACAGTTTCGGTTGATACATCATTGAATGGATTAACGGGTGTTATCGAAAAAAATCCTCCGGTTTTAAATGGAGATTATGTTTCAAAATACCCAAGCGGTATTGTAAAGATGAAAGGCTTTTACATCAACGGAAAACGGGAAGGGCAATGGGTAAGTTTTTTTGAGAATGGGGTGAAACAAAGCGAAGGTTTTTTTAAAAATGGCCTGCGTGACGGCAAAGCACTTGTGTATTTTGAAAACGGAAAGCTTTATTATGAAGGCTATTATAAAGATGGAAAAGAAGTAGGTAAATGGTTGTTCTATGACATGGAAGGGAAGAAGATCAATGAGAAGGATTATTGACCTCTCCCCTAACCCCTCTCCTCCAGAGAGGGGAATAACAGCCAACAGCCGGCCTCACCCCGGAACGAACAGTCTGAATCCTAAACAAAAGTATTTTAACGGAGCGTGTCCCTCTCTTGAGGGGGCCAGGGGGAGGAATTTACTTCGAACCCAGAATCACAAATTTTCCTGCTACTTTCTTCGATCCACGCGAAGTCAGGGAGTAAAAATAAATCCCCTCATGGAGATTTCCGCATTCGATAATAACCGACTGTCCCGTCAGATTTTTGTAATGACGAACTGCCTTTCCGCTAAGATCAAAAATCGCTAATTCGCACACATCAGATCTTTTATTATCAAAACGAAGTACTGCTGAGGTATAGAATGGGTTAGGAAACAACAATGTTTCGGTTGTTGCAATAGTCCCGGAAACATCCAATCCAAAACTGCTCGTTTCAAACTCATACATGGGATTGTTCTTATTCAATGGAGCAAAACAACTATCGTTGGAAATGCCAAGCAAACCATCCATAAAATACGCGCCCGAATAATATTTTGCGTATTGCTTACTGACTCTCAGTCTCACTTTAACATCTGTTTCCAGCAAGTTGTGTCCGGATGAAAGAAGTGGAATATTAGCCCACATCGCCTCCCGATATAATTCACGTTTCTTGGAGTCGGTTGGCAAGTTATTGTCCCATGAAAGTATTTCTCTCATTCTTTTTCCTCGATCATAACGTGGGACATTGATCGTATCATTCGGGGTATTTGTAAGCGGGGTTTGGTCATTGTCTCTATTATGCCCGAAAACATAAATGTAATGCTGCCCTCCGAAAACAGGACTTCCAAATGGCTGCCCGGTTGTATCCCATGGCAAATTATAGGTGCTTGCATATTTAGTGCCGGTTGGATTCCAGATCATGTCATTTCCATTCTCATTTACCAAAGCAGAGTTTTCTCCAAACGAAATATTGAGCCGTTCACCTGTTTCAAGGTTCACGGCATAACCCGGAAACCAGCCCATGCCTGTTGCGAAATCATTGTTATCGGGCCCGGTTGCAGTACTTCCGTTTTTGTCGACAGAAGGATCTCTTCTAAAATCAAGTTTTCTTGCTTTCTTTGAAATACCTCCGGTATTTTTCGAGAAGGCAGAGTCCTCGCTCATCTCAAACACCACGCAACGCGACCATTTGGATTTATCACTGGTAATTATCACATCCACACTGGCAAGATCCTTCATTTGAACCTGGCTCATCAGATTTAATTTAAAACCCGGGCCGGCATAATATTTATTCGGGTCAAAGGCTGCGGAAAGCTCAGTTGCACCGCAAAGTCTGTACGGAGCCCAAGTTCCTCCAAGGATTCCTTCGTAGACTTCGTTAGGGTCAATACCGAGATAGTCTCCTATACCGCTTGTAATTGTTCCGGAACGAATCCAGTTTTCGTAACTGTTGCCTTCTTTATCAGCGAGGCCTGTCAGCCACTGCTTAGCAGTATTTGTAAACCACAGGGAAGATTCCAAAAATCCATTCTTAGGGTCTGTCAGGATGCCCGGATTGGTATTCTGCTTAACCCGCACTTCCATTCCCCACTGCGGTATCTTCTGAAGGTTGCCGATGCCGATGGTTGAATCTGAGAAGACCGTATCCGTAAATCCTACGCGGTACATCTTCCAGTTTGCCCCATTGGTGATCCCATCCAACTTGATGATAAATTTATTATTAGGGAGCAACGTGGTATCATACACACCCACGTGCACAGGTCCTCGCAAATATTCATACCGTGGATGATACACCCTGCTTTTGGTCTGCGTAAGCATGCTGTCAACCGATTCAGGAAGAAGATCCAGAACCTGTCCTCCGTTTCCATATCCTTCAATTCTTTTCAAGCGGAAGCCCCAGGGCGGAGGCAATCCATCATCTGCATTCACAAAAATGCAGGTGCTGTCGGTCCCACAGGCATTGGTAACTGTGAGGCAAACGGTATATTTTCCATCTGCTGTATAGGTGTGTTTAGGAAATTTTTGCGTGGAGGTTACCCCATCTCCAAAATCCCAGAAGTAAGAGGTACCTTGCCCGTAATAAGCAAACACGGCAGAGAATTTATTGATCTGGTGAGTTATCTGAGCATTTGGAGGAGCGCAGAGAATGGGAGTAAAACAATTATCAAAAAGAATCTGTGCCTTATCATCTGCTTTTTGCATGGCCACCATTCCGTCCATGTTATTTCCAAGTGTATCTCTTCCCCATATAAGTCCTTCAGTAATAAACTGCACTGCTCCGGGCTGCATGGTGAACTCACCGGCTGACATCATAAATTTTCTGTCTTGGGGAATATTCCCTGCACTTACTTCATCCCAGGGTGCTTGAGGAATACCTCCCGTTCCCCATCCGTAAGGATCAGAATCGCGCGGATACATAAAACTGCATGTTGGACCACCAGACTGGTATCCATTTCCACCATAAGTTTTGGGAGTGCCATTGCCCCATAACCCTTTTAAATAATAATAAAACCATTGCGCTCCGGAGGGGTTACCGATAGGAGGTCCATTAATAATGTCATAATTCATAAAAAATGCCATCATGATCCTTTCCCCTGCTTCATCAATTACACTGTCACGATCATTATCAATTCCATCTCCAATATCTGCAAGCGGTCCACCTAAAAAATCGCAGCCAATGGCGGGAGGGTGCAAACCATATCCCGTAGGAATCTCATCATCCGCATCACCATTATAACAGTATCCCAATCCTCTTTTAACATCACAGGCAACATAATCATCAGTATAATTACCAAGATCGGCATCAATCCATTGCCCCCAGTACATACTATCCAATGTATTGGTAGATCGGTTAATTACCTTGTACTGGTAAAAGGTCATGTCATTTACTTCATTGCCTG
Organism: Bacteroidota bacterium; assembly: GCA_004297845.1. Lineage (GTDB taxonomy): Bacteria > Bacteroidota > Bacteroidia > Palsa-948 > Palsa-948 > Palsa-948. The sequence continues at coordinate 36,512 of SCSP01000129.1, forward strand.
CCTGGTAGGAGAATGCCTGAGCCTGTATCTCGATCCCCAAAGGAGAACCACCGGTTTCTCCATGTATGTTTCCTACATCATTGAATACCCACCAGAGAGTTTGATCTCCCAGCAGATTGTACTGACAGTTCTGTGTTCCGGTATAATCATAGGCCGGATAATCTCCGTCATACGCATTGTATTTTCCATCCGCGTTGTTGTCAATATACGGAGCCAGGTACCGTGTCTGTCCTTTTAATACATCTCCGTTGCCCGGCCATTCAAGAATATCTTTGGGGATGGTATAGGCAGTGTCCTTGTATCTCAGAATAAATTCTTCCACCTGATATCGGTTCAAATTCCAGATGCGGTCGTACTTCGCACATACAGAATCTGTGGTGCTTACATTTACTGTATCAATGGGTCCGGGCCAGAAATCATTTCCTGTTTGCCGGTAGGTTTGTCCGGCCATCCTTAACTGTCCGCCCTGATCGATCGCTCCTATCCACAGCGAACCTGCAAAAATTGAATTCACTCCGCTGCCCTTGGGAATTTCATACATTCCGTTTGCCAGATCCCACCACATATCAGCACCATTCAGAATTCTTGTTCGCACATTATTAACGTCCAGATCTGCCTGGGCAGTGCTTTCGTAACAGGTATTGGCTAATGGAACGGGAAGCGGCTGCTTCTTCTGAGTAGCGGGAAGAATTTTCTTTTGTGCAAATAAAACCGCAGGGAGAAAAAAGAAAAGTAAAATGTGCGAGTGCTTAATCATTTGGTTTGATTTATAAAATAAAGATATGTAAAAGGAACCGAAAGTGAAATACCAGTTACTAAATTAAAGGTGCCGGTTACTAAAAACCTCACCCCTGTCCCCTCTCCTTCAGTAGAGGGGAACTAACAGCCAATCCCCCGTCCTGACCAAAGCGTCAGGACACCCCCTTTACTCGCCTTCGCGAAGCGCTATGGCGGAGCAAGGCAAGGGGGAGAAAACAGCCGTTTATCCACAGGCATTTAACAAGCGATGTGTAAAACTCCGATAAGCAATCAGATTCATTTAGTTACCTTCACGCCCCGTTTAGTCAAACTTCCCCCTCTCTTGGGGAGAGGGGGACAGGGGGAGAGGTGAATGATCAGCAAACCAACCATAGCACGCATCCAGGATGCTTCACGCATAGAGGAAGTGGTGAGTGATTTTCTCACGCTCAAAAAGCGAGGGATAAATTACATTGCCTGTTGTCCTTTCCATAATGAGAAGACACCCTCCTTCAACGTAAATCCGGTACGGAATATTTTTAAATGTTTCGGCTGCGGAAAGGGAGGGGACTCTCTCAGTTTTGTGATGGAGCATGAAAAGCTAACCTATCCGGAGGGATTGCGCTACCTTGCTAAGAAATACAACATAGAAATTGAAGAGGATCACAACCGGGACATCGAGGCAGACAAAAAATTAGAAACAGAACGCGAAAGTCTTTTTGTAGTGAACGCATACGCTCAAAAATATTTTTCGGAAACACTTTACAATACGAATGAAGGAAAATCCATTGGTCTCAGTTATTTTAGAGAAAGAGGATTATCAGACGAGATCATTCAAAGATTTCAATTGGGTTATGCTCCCGAGGGCAAGACAATATTCACAGATACTGCCCTTAAAGAAGCATACAATTTAGATTACCTTGTAAGGGCGGGATTGACAATTAGAATTGAAAGCGAAGGAAACGTAGAGAACAAAGAAGTTAAGGCAAAAATTTACGACCGCTTCGCAGGAAGAGTAATGTTTCCTATTCACAATATTACTGGAAGAGTATTGGGGTTTGGTGGACGAGCACTGAGGAAAGACGTCAAGGCAAAATATGTAAACTCTCCCGAGAGCGAGATTTATCATAAAAGTAATATTCTTTACGGAATGCCTTTTGCACGGAATGCAATTTCAAAGGGTAAAAATTGTTATTTGGTAGAAGGGTATATGGATGTTCTTTCTATGCACCAGTCTGGAATTGAAAATGTTGTGGCGTCATCTGGCACATCACTGACCATAGAACAAATTCGTCTCATTAAACGGTATTCAGACAACATCACCATTATGTACGATGGAGATCCTGCAGGCATCAAAGCAAGTTTCCGGGGCATTGATATGATACTTGAAGAAGGACTCAATGTACGTGTAGTGCTTTTCCCTGAGGGGGAAGACCCGGATTCGTATGCACGCAAACACAGCGAAAGCGAATTACGTGATTTTATAAATGAAAACACAACCGATTTTATTCGTTTTAAAACAAAGATTTACTTCGATGAGGCCAAAAATGATCCTATAAAAAAAGCCGAATTAATTGGGGAATTAGCAAAAAGCATTGCACTTATAGAAGACATTCCAAAACTCTCTCAGTTTGTTAAAGAGTGTTCCACTATAATGAATATAGATGAACAATCATTATACTCTCAAGTCAATAAGGAACGAGGTAAGCATATAAAGAACTTACAAATTGAACAATTACGTTCAAAGATTAATAAAGTAGCGAGTAATGCTGACGAATCTGAGAGGCAACAAATAGAAGAAAATATAGAAAAAATAGAAAGAGAAATTGAATGGAAAAAAAGAGATATTCAAAGACTCGAAGATACATTAGTAACTGCTTCTGACACCCTTACAAGTGAATACCACGAAAAAGAAATGATCCGTTTAATGCTCCTTTACGGAAATCATGAATTGGAAATGCAAACGGAAAGTGAAAATCCTGAAGCAGTGGCAGAAGTTCAGAAAATAAAGGTTGCACAGTATATCTACGAGCATCTTTTGGTTGACAAGATCAGTTTTGAACACGAGAATTATAAAAAAATTTATGACGAGTACTCCGCATTTATTGAGGCAGGAGAACCATTTTCGCTTGAACATTTTATTCATCACCAAAATCCCGATATTTCCAATATGGCAATTGATCTCACCACCTTCCCCTACACGGTTTCCGACTGGCTTGCAAAACACGGCATCCCTGTCCCCAAGGAAGAGGATACACTTAAGACAACGGTGGAATACGCCATTTACTCCTTAAAGATCAGGCAGATCATGAAGATGATTACAGAAACTCAAAAGCAATTGCAGGAAGCTACCTCCGATGAAGACATCTTTATCCTGATCGCTCAACAGAAAAAATTAGACGCGGCTAAACTCCTTTTCTCCAAAGAACTCGGAGGGCGTGTAGTGTTAAGATGAATTACCGCCAAACCTTATCCTAC
>SCSP01000130.1 GCA_004297845.1 Bacteroidota bacterium
CTGTTTGCATCTTGCAATTTGCAATCTGTAATCTGCAGTCTGCAATCTGTTTCGCCCAATACACCAAGCTGCTTGATTTCTCAGGCGCTGTAAACGGAAGTAATCCTTATGGTTCGCTTGTTTCTGACGGAACTTTTCTCTATGGAATGACTTATAGCGGTGGTGCGAACAGTTATGGAGTAACTTTTAAAATAAAACCCGATGGAACAGGATATTCCAAACTGCTTGATTTCTCAGGCTTTCCAAACGGATGCAGCCCCCTTGGATCTCTTATTTCCGATGGAACTTTCCTGTATGGAATGACAACTTATTGCGGAACAAACAGCGTAGGTTCCATTTTTAAAATAAAGCCCGATGGGACCGGATACGCCAAGCTGCTAGATTTCGCGGGCGCTGCAAATGGACAATACCCTACCGGTTCATTTATTTCTGATGGGGCTTTTCTGTATGGAACAACATCGACTGGCGGTACGAATAACATGGGAACCATCTTTAAAATAAAACCCGATGGAACCGGATATGCCAAGCTACTCGACTTCGCAGGCGCGACAGATGGAAAGAATCCCCGCGGATCTCTTATTTCTGACGGAATCTTTCTCTATGGAATGACGCGCGGAGGCGGCATAAATGATTTGGGGGTCATCTTTAAAATAAAACCCGATGGAACAGGGTATGCCAGGATTCTTGACTTTTCAGGCGCTGCAAACGGACAATATCCAAATGGCTCACTTATGTCTGACGGTGCTTTTCTCTATGGAATGACATCTCAGGGCGGTATAAACAATAAAGGTGTCATCTTCAAAATAAAACCCGATGGAACCGGGTATTCCAAACTGCTCGATTTCGCGGGGACTGTCAATGGAAGCGGCCCTACCGGTTCTCTTATTTCTGACGGAACATTCTTATATGGAATGACAGATGATGGAGGCGCAAGCGATCTGGGAACCATTTTCAAAATAAAGACCGATGGTGCCGGGTATGTCAAATTAATGGACTTTTCAGGCGCTGCAAACGGAAAGTGGCCTTATGAATCTCTTGTTTCTGACGGAACCTTTCTCTATGGGATGACATATTATGGAGGCACAAACGATATGGGAACAGTGTTTAAGTATCAGTATAACACAGCGCCTGCCTGCATCGCATCCATCACAGGCAATGCAACAATATGCGCAGGACAAAGCGTCACCCTCACCGCTTCGGGAGGAACAACTTATTCATGGAATACCGGGGAGACAGCAACATCCATTGCAGTTTCGCCTTCAGCAAATGCAACTTATACGGTTACCGCTGCCACCGGCACATGTCTCGCAACAGCAACGGCTGCTGTTACGGTGAATCCGCTGCCAACCATATCCGTCAGCGGAAACACTTCGGTTTGTTTGGGGGGCTGTGATACGCTCACCGCCTCGGGCGGTGTAACATACAGCTGGTCCCCGATGGGACAAACCGCAACGAGCGTTATTCTGTGCCCTGCCATTACGTCCTCTTATACCGCAACGGGAACAGATGCGAACGGATGCGCAAACACCGCTGCAACTTCCATAACTGTAAATTCTCTTCCCGCAACGCCAGCCATCACGGTGAACATGTCAACGCTTGCTTCCGGTTCGGCAGCGGGCTATCAATGGTACCTGAACGGGAACCCCATCAGCGGAGCGACTTCGCAATTCCATACCGCAACTCAGAACGGATTATATTCGGTTTGTGTTACGGATGCCAATGGCTGTTCCTCCTGTTCCGCGCCTTATAATTTTTCAACCACCGGAATTGCAGAAAATAACAACGCGAATGATATAAGCGTCTATCCTAATCCTACTAATGGAATATTCACCGTAACAGCAGCAGGATATGGGTACGAAATAGAAATTTACAATATAATGGGAGAAAAGATATTTCAATCAGTCATTCAGCAATTCAATAGTTTATTAATTGATTTTTCTTCTCAGCCGAGTGGAGTTTATTTCCTCCAAGTAAAATCGGGAAAGGAATCATTCACTCAAAAACTAATTATTTCATTATTACTACATTTACCCGAATAAAATCAATCCCTGCATTAGCCAAATGGAAACAAACGAACCCATCCTAAAAGAAGAAAAGCCAAAACGCGATAAACTTTTTCTTTATCTGTTCCTTTTAATGACAGGCCTCTGTTTAGTATTGTCGGGGCTATTTTGGACACAAAAAGCGGAAACAGAGACAGTGATTACTGAAAACATTCAGATCACCCAGGAATCGGAAGTGGTGAAAAGAGATCTTCAAAATCTGCAAACCGATTATGCAATGCTTGAAACGAACGATGTATTTCTGAAAGCTGAGATTGAAGAAAAGAAAAAGCTTATTGAACAGTTGCAGCGCGATGCCGAGAAACACAAAGATGACACGTACATCATTGCAAGACTTAAAAAGGAAACCAAAACACTGCGCGACATCATGCAGCACTTTGTAGTGGAGATAGATTCTCTCAATACCATAAATAAAAAATTGGTTGCAGAAAGAGATTCGGTAAGCACCGAACTGGGCAGCGAAAAAGAAAAGAGAAATGCTTTACAAACCGAAAAGGATAAGTTGTTTCAGCTTGGCTCCGTCATTAAATCAAGCGGCATGAAGGTTACGGCCTTAAATGTAAAATCAAAAACCAAGGCAACCGAAACCACCAAAGCAAAACGCACGGATAAGATTATGGTAGCCTTTAAACTTGAAGAGAATAACATTGCACCGAAAGGCCCGCGCACTATCTACGTTCGGATTGTGATGCCGGATGGCAAGGAATGGTGCGACTCGCCGGATGCAGACCATCTGTTCACCTTCGGATCCTCCAGAGGGTATTATGCCATGAAAAAAGCGCTACAATACAACAACGAGGATATCAGTGTGGAAATGCTGGTGAGGAAAAAAGAAACCCAGGAGCTGCCTTCCGGAAAGTACCATGTGGAGGTTTGCCTGGATAACTCCCCCATCGGAAAAGCAACATTGGAACTGGATTAAATTCCTTTCCCGGAATTGGCAGTCCGGATGAAAACATCACAGCGAAAAGTGTAACCGGAAATAAAATTACCCGAACTCTCTTTCGTTTTTCGACAAAGCCTTCAGTGGATTTGCGGTAATTTCTTTTTCTCCTTTTCTGGTTTTGAAAATATCGCAGGCAAGATATACCGCGCTGCGGAAGGAGTTTTCGCTGGCTTTATTTTTTCCTGCAATGTCATACCCCACTCCATGATCGGGCGAGGTGCGTATGATCGGAAGACCAGCAGAATAATTCACGCCCGTTTCGAACGCAAGCGCTTTGAAAGGAATCAAGCCCTGATCGTGGTACATGGCGAGCACCGCGTCAAATTTTAAATACAGGGAACTGCCGAAGAACCCATCGGCAGAATATGGTCCCATCACAAACATGCCTTCGCTTTTGACCTTCGTGATTGCCGGAAGGATCACACTTTTTTCTTCACTGCCTATAACTCCCGCATCGCCCGCATGAGGATTCAACCCCAGCACCGCGATCTTAGGTTTGCCTATGCCAAAATCATCCGCCAGGGACCGGTGCACCATTTTTATTTTCTGGATGATCTTCTCTTCGTTGATGATGGCTGAGACATTGGCCAGCGGCACATGTCCGGTCACCACGCCCACTCTCAACTGATCCGCACACATCAGCATGAGGGCAGGGCTTTTAAAACGCATTTCCAGGTAATCCGTGTGACCCTTAAATTGAAATTCGGGCGACTGAATATTATGCTTGTTAATGGGAGCTGTTACAAGGACGTCAATCTTTTTCTGCTCCAATGCTTCGCAGGCTGCTTCAATGGATTTCAGAGAATATTTTCCTGCCAGCTCTGTAGCGCTTCCGAACTCGATCGGAATTTCTTCTTCATATACATTTAAAATATTGAACTGCCGGGGCGCTGCGGATTCTGCGCTGCGGATCGGGTTGAACCGCATTTCCACGTTCATCGCCTTGCGGTGAAAAGAAAAGGTTTTCTGTGAACTGAAAAGTACAGGCATGCAAATTTCCATCATCTGCGGATCCAGAAAGGTTTTGATGATCACCTCCAGCCCGATTCCGTTTGAATCGCCCTGAGTAATACCAACCCTTATTTTATTTTCGCTCATGATTTAGTTGTCTTATTTATTGTGTAAATTCGAGGTTAAATGTAGATAAAAATCAGAACTACAGAACAGCCGCCCAGATTCACAGATTTTTCTACAGCTAAAATCTGTGCAATGGTCGTTTGGCTGCTAATCGGCTGTTAATGTATAATCTGTGAATCTGTGGCAACCTTTTATAATGTTGAATTGTGAACACCGGATCCCTCCTCAAACGTGCCCTCAATTTCGAATTCCTCTCCATCAAAGAGGGAATTTTCCTTTTCGAAAATACTCCCATCTCCGAGTTGATGTACGCAGCCAACGAACTCCGTAAAATCCAAAAGCCCGATGGGAAAGTTACCTGGCAGATAGACCGCAATGTAAACACCACCAATGTGTGCGTGGCCAACTGCAAGTTCTGTAACTTTTACCGCATCCCCGGACATCCTGAATCGTACATCACGGACATTGAAACCTACAAGCAAAAAATTGAGGAGACCTTTCGCTATGGCGGAGATCAATTGCTGTTGCAAGGCGGGCATCATCCCGATCTCGGGCTTAAATTTTACACGGATCTGTTCCGCCAACTGAAAAGTTTGTATCCTCAGTTGAAGCTTCATTGCCTCGGCCCTCCCGAAGTGGCGCACATCACCAAACTTGAAAAATCCACGCATGCCGAAGTACTGAAAGCATTGGTGGATGCTGGCCTTGATTCACTCCCGGGTGCAGGAGCAGAAATATTAAACGACCGCGTTCGCAGATTAATTTCGAAAGGAAAATGCGGTGGAAAAGAATGGTTAGAGGTGATGCGTGCCGCTCATAAACTTAATATCACCACATCGGCCACCATGATGTTCGGGCATGTTGAAACACTGCATGAACGCTTTGAACATTTGGTATGGCTGCGCGAAGTTCAAAATGAAAAACCGAAACAGGCAAAAGGCTTTCTGGCTTTCATCCCCTGGACCTTCCAGGACGCAGACACACTTTTGGCAGAAGTTCGCGGAGTGAAAAACGATACTACCGGGGAAGAGTACATACGCATGATCGCCATGAGCCGCATTATGCTGCCCAACATCCTCAACATCCAGGCCTCCTGGTTAACCGTTGGAAAGGAAATTGCACAAATTTGCCTTCATGCCGGTGCCAACGATTTTGGCAGCATCATGCTGGAAGAAAATGTGGTCTCTGCCGCAGGTGCTCCTCACCGTTTTACCTCAAAAAGTATTCAAAAATCAATACGCGAAGCTGGGTTTGAGCCTCAATTGAGGAATCAACAGTATGAGTACCGATCCGTTCCTGCGGATATGGAGGTGCAAGTGGTGAATTATTAACCACCCCACCTAAATCCTCGCCAAATAAAAGGATTTGTAGTACTACACTCTCCCCCTTTTGGGGGAGTTGGAGGGGGTGGTAATTTTTTTTTGCGGAATTGAACCTAATCCCTATCTTTGCAATACAAACCTTTAGGTTAAACGCATTGCAATATGAGCAGGAACAGTACTCGCAGCCTCCCTTTTTCTTTCGCGCTTCTTTTTGCGCTGGTGTTTATTTTCTCCTCTTCCTGCCGCAGGAATAAGGATTGTGACCTCGTTCTTACCGTATTGGATGGCGTTACCAACGGTCCTGTTGTAGGTGCGTCTGTTGATATTGCCCCAAACCAGACAGGCGCCAATGGAACTCTTCAAATACAGGTTCAGTCATCTACTACCGATGCTGCAGGGGTAGCTACTTTTACCTTTAAACTTCCAGCCATTTTATCGGCCACAGTAACTCCTCCATCCCCATACCTGGTACCCGCTCCTACCCTCGTTAAGTTGGAAGAAGGGCGCTCGGTAAGCAAATCCATTAAAGTTTATTGACTTGTCCTCGCAAAAGCGGGATGTATAACCTCTACCCTGTTTTTTGTCCTTTTTTATTGAATTTATTACAGACTTAGCACTATTTTTGTTGGGTAATCGTTAGTACATTTTGCCACTTGAAAAAACTACTGCTCATATCCGCCAGCGGACGGATCCTCGCCATAGCGGGATTATTTTCTCTCTTCAGTTTTTCTGCTTTTGCCACGCACGAGCGGGCAGGAGAAATTACCTACAAGCACATCAGCGGCAGTACCTATTCAATTACTGTAACAACCTATACCATGGGAAGCAGTGAACAGGCAGACCGGTGCACACAAACAATTATTTTTGGGGATGGCGATTCTGCCATTGTATGCAGAAGCAACTTTGAATCCAATGATCCAAACACGGATCCCTGGGGTGCCGGAGGTTGCACGGGCAATCCAAATTGTGCTACTCATCACATGGGAGAATGGACCACAGGGAATCCTACCTGGCAAAGTTTGGACATTAAAAAAAATGAGTACTCCATCGTTCACACATTCCCCGGTTGCGGAACATATATTATTTCCATGACAGACCCCAACCGGAACGATGGCATCGTAAATGTGCCGGACGGAACCCCTTTCAGCATACAGGATACGCTGAGAATTTTTTGCGTACCCGGACTGCCATCTTACAATAATTCTGTTTTTCTTAACAACCCTCCTATTGATAAAGCCTGTATCGGGGTAATATTCATACATAATCCTGGCGCTGTAGATATAGATGGAGACAGTTTGTCTTACAAACTGGGTGTATGTTATGAGAATTTGAATGCGCCTATTCCTACATATACTCTACCGAGTGGCGTTTCGGTGGATCCTTATACAGGCGATCTTACTTGGAATGCTCCAATTGCAGTGCCTCCTCCTTTTTTTCTTCCCTATGAATACAATTTCGCGATTGACATTGAAGAATGGAAATATAATGTTGCAAATAAAAAACGATATCTGGCAGGCACCGTTCGCAGGGATATGCAGGTGAGAGTATATGATTGCGATAACAAACCTCCTGTTATTGCGAATGTTGATGACACTTGCATTTTAGCTGGCGCCAATCTTACATTTACCGTTACAGCTACCGATCAGGGGAATAATGATATTGTTTTGTTCAGCGCTACGGGCGATCCGTTCACTGCCAGCCCTCCGGCATCTTTTTCCTCCAATGTTCCGCCTCAACAGCTAACCACAGCCACCGGAGTTTTTTCATGGACTCCTTCGTGTAACCAGATCAGGTTGCAGCCTTATCTGGTAACTTTTAAAGCCCTGGATGATGGCGCTCCTGATTCTAATCCTCCTGTTCCTCTAACTGACTACGAAACATTTTTTATCCGGGTTATTGCTCCCTCTCCAAAAAATCTTACAGCCTCTCCTCAATGCACCAATATGCTTCTTACCTGGGATCCTGTGGTTTGTAATTCAGCGGGGAATCCTTTTTATAAATACAAAATTTACCGCAAGCTGGATTGCGATACGCTGAAACATGGTTATTGCGAAACGGGAATGCCTGCATCCTGGGGATATACGCAAATAGCAGTCCTTTCCAATAGCACAACCTCCTATTCGGATAACAACGGATTAGTTCACGGAAATATGTATTCGTACAGGGTGGTGGCGCTGTATCTGGATGGATCTGAAAGTTACGTATCTGATCCTATATGCAATAAATTAGTACGCGATGTGCCCATTATTACCAATGTGGATGTTTTTTCTACAAATGCAACTACCGGTTCCATCCATGTAAAATGGATCAAGCCCATTGCCGATCCTGCCAACTACGATACTACAGCGGTTCTCAATCAGGGTCCTTATAAATTTGAACTGCTGCGTGCTGCCGGCTATGCAAATCCTGCTCAGCCTGCTATCGCCACATTCGGCAGTCCTTTCTTTGCAATGCTTAACACCACCTCTCACCCGGATGCACCGCTTAACACTATTTCGTCTCCCTATACCTATCGCATCGAATTTTACTCGGATACGAATCATTGTCCTACACAAAATGCTTCCTCCGTGTTCCTTACCTGCAACCCAAGTGATAATCAGATACAGATCTCCTGGAACGAGCAGGTGCCCTGGACGAACAAACAGTACGATGTTTACCGGCTGAATAAAGTTACCACGCTCTGGGATTCCATCGGTACCACAGCCCTACAGACTTTCACCGATTCGGATCTTGCAAACGGAGTGCAGTATTGCTACAAGGTAAAAAGTATTGGAGCTTATCCGGATACTTCGCTTCCGCACCCCCTCATCAATTGGTCGCAGGAACTTTGCTGTGCGCCTCAGGACATGACTGCGCCCTGCGCGAACGAACTTGCAGTGGATTCCAGCTGCGACCTCTCACAAAACATTCTTACCTGGACTAATCCGAACAATTCCTGCAGCGATGATGCGCTGTACTATATTATTTACCATTCCGATTCCACCGGATCGGAGTTTTATGTAACAGATACCATCTTCGATATAAACATTATTACATTCCTTGACGACAGCTTAAATTCCATTGCAGGATGTTATGCGGTTGCCTCTGTTGATTCATTCGGAAACGAAAGCGCTTTCAGTAACCTGTTCTGCGTGGATAACTGCCCGTATTACCAGTTACCGAATGTGTTTACTCCCAACGGAGATGACTACAACAATTACTTCACCCCTCTTCATCCTTATAAATACGTTCACAGCATCGACATAAAGATCTTTAACCGATGGGGAGTGGAGGTGTTCCGCACGGTTGATCCTGAAATTATGTGGAATGGATTGAGTGTGCAAACCAATGCGCGCTGCTCCGATGGGGTTTATTATTACGTATGCATCGTTTATGATATCCGTCTCGAAGGCATCCTGCCTCATGTACTCACCGGCAACGTGCATTTGCTGAGTAAATAATTTGTAAATTCGTTGTCATTCGTAATTCGTACTGAATGTTCACAGGAATTGTAGAACCCACCGGCAAAGTAATTTCTCTTAAAAAAGAAAAAAGTAATCTCAGGATCGGGATCGGGTGTTCTTTTGCAAAAGAACTGAATATCGGTCAAAGCATTGCACATAACGGGGTCTGCTTAACTGTTGAACGCCTCCTCCCCGGCCCTTCTCCAAAGGAGAATGGAGCAAAAGCATACCTAGTTACAGCCGTGAAAGAAACCCTCCAAAAAACAAATCTGGGCACGCTGAAGATCGGAAGTATTGTTAACCTGGAACGTTCCTTAAAGATCGGAGACCGCTTAGACGGGCATTTTGTACAGGGGCATGTGGATACGACAGCAACATGCGCTGAGATCAAAAAAGAAAAAGGAAGCTGGATTTTTCAGTTCGGAGTTCAGCCTTCGGAGTTTGAAGAAAAAAACCTGATTGTGGATAAAGGAAGTATTTGTGTTAATGGAGTAAGCCTGACGATAGTCAACGTATTTAACTCTCAACTACTAACTTCCGGCTCCCAACTATACTTTTCCGCAGCGATCATCCCTCATACTTTCAAACACACTAATTTCAGTACACTTAAAAAAGGGGATGCTGTAAATATTGAGTTTGACATTCTCGGAAAACATATTGAAAAAATTCTTTCCACCCGTTTAAAATGATCATTCGTATTATTTGTATTATTCGTTTCATTAGTATCCATTCGTATATTCGCATTTGAAATTTAACATGAACAAAAAACTGTTTCTCCTCGATGCGATGGCTCTTATCTATAGAGCATATTACGGACTTGCCAAGAACCCCCGCCTCACTTCCAAAGGCATGAACACCTCTGCCATTTTCGGGTTCACTACTATTTTATACGAACTGCTTCGGAAAGAAAAACCGACCCACATCGCGGTTGCCTTTGATATGCACGGGCCCACCGAACGGGAAGGCTACTTTGCCGATTACAAAGCGAACCGTCAGGCAACTCCCGAAGATATTATCTGTGCAGTGCCTTATATCAAAAAAATTCTTGGCGGCTTTGGAATTCCGGTACTGGAGAGCGAAGGCCACGAAGCGGACGACATTATAGGTACGCTGGCTAAAAAAGCGGAGAAGCACGGCTATGAAACATACATGGTTACTTCCGATAAGGACTTCGGGCAGTTAGTAAGCGATAAAACATTCATTTTTCGCCCCCCTGTTTTCAAAACCGGTTGGACAGTTCTTAAAGAAGAAGATGTTTGCAAGCGATGGGAAATAAAAGATGTAAAACAGGTCATTGATGTCCTCGGGCTCATGGGTGATGCGGTGGATAATATCCCCGGATTGCCGGGCGTTGGTGAAAAAACTGCTATTAAGCTCGTCCACGAATTTGGAAGTGTGGAGGGAGTAATTGAAAATGCCAACAAACTGAAAGGCAAACTCCAGGAGAACGTGATAAAGTTTGCCGACCAGGCTTTGCTCTCCAAGCGACTTGCAACCATTCACTGCGATGTGCCCGTGGAATGGGATGAAAAAGAGCTGATCATAAGCCCGCTGGACAAAGAAAAACTGACTGCGCTTTTTGCCGAACTCGAATTCAATACGCTGGGGAAAAGGGTATTGGGAGACAGCGCAGGTTCATCCCCTGCTCCCCTGCTTTCCGCTTCTCCGGTTCATAAAGAAGCAGAGATCGGGGGAAACGGAGAATCGGTGAGGCCATTACAAACAATTAAAGATACTGCACACACCTATTACCTTGTTGACACAAAAGAAAAAAGAAAAAAACTTATTGTAGAGTTGAGCAAACAGAAATCTATCTGCTTTGATACAGAAACCACAGGTACGGATGCCCACAATGTTGAATTAGTAGGAATGTCGTTTTCTTTCAGGCCATTTGAAGCCTATTACGTGCCTGTTTCTGAGAATTACAACGAAGCACAGGCCGTTGCAAATGAATTCAAAGAAGTTTTTGAAGACGAAGGAATTGAAAAGACCGGTCAGAACATTAAATATGACATGTCTGTTCTGAAGTGGTATGACCTAGAGATAAAAGGAAAACTTTTCGACACCATGATCGCGCATTATCTCATCCAGCCGGATATGCGCCACAATATGAACTTGCTTTCGGAAACCTATTTGCATTATTCTCCTGTATCCATTGAAACCCTGATCGGAAAAAAGGGTAAGAATCAACTTAGTATGCGCTCGGTACCGATTGAACAGATTACTGAATATGCAGCCGAAGATGCGGACGTAACACTTCAGTTACAAAATACGTTTATCCCGATGTTGAAAGAGACAGGAACTCAAAAACTTTTTGAGGAAGTGGAAATTCCGCTGGTGCCTGTACTTGCAGCTATGGAAGCAGAAGGCGTGAAGATTGACACCGCAGTCCTTAAAGAATTATCAGGAGAACTTGCAAAAGACATTGTGAAATCGGAGAAAGAAATTTATACACTTGCCGGTCATGAATTCAACATTTCATCTCCGAAACAAGTAGGAGAAGTTTTGTACGATGTTCTGAAGATTGCAGATAAACCGCAAAAAACAAAAACAGGTCAGTATGCAACAGGTGAAGACGTGCTGGAAAAGCTCAAAGGCACTCATCCTGTCATAGATAAAATCCTTGAGTACAGGGAGTTACAGAAACTGAAAAACACATACGTAGATACTCTGCCGGAACTTGTAAATCCGCGTACCGGAAGGGTCCACACCACCTATAATCAGGTGGTTGCCGTTACGGGTAGATTGAGCTCCGATAATCCCAATCTTCAGAATATTCCTATCCGAACAGAAAGAGGGAGGGAGATCAGAAAGTCCTTTGTTCCAAGAAACAACAATTTCACATTGCTCTCGGCAGATTATTCCCAGATAGAGCTCCGGATAATCGCTGCATTGAGCCGCGATAAAGGAATGATAGACGCTTTCCGCAGCGGTGAGGACATCCACGCTGCAACTGCATCTAAAGTTTACGGGGTTGGAATTAAAGAAGTCACTTCCAATATGAGGAGAAACGCCAAGATGGTAAACTTCGGAATTATTTATGGAATCTCAGCTTTCGGGCTTTCTCAGCGCCTCAATATTCCACGCACCGAAGCAAAAAACATCATTGAAAATTATTTTTCCCAGTATCCGCAGATCAAAGAGTACATGAGCAAAAACATTGAACTTGCCAAAGAGAAAGGATACGTGGAAACAATTCTGGGAAGAAGAAGGTATCTGCGCGATATAAATTCCGGCAATCATACCGTCCGTGGATTTGCGGAGCGCAACGCTATCAACGCCCCCATCCAGGGATCCGCTGCCGATATGATCAAAATCGCGATGATCAACATTCACAAAGAATTCAAAAAGAAAAAATTCCGATCACGCATGATTCTACAGGTGCACGATGAATTAGTCTTTGATGTGCACAAAGATGAAGTAAATGATGTAAAACCGGTAATTCAAGATAAAATGAAACATGCAGTAAAGCTATCTGTGCCTATAGAGGTGGAAACCGGAACCGGAATTAACTGGCTGATAGCTCATTAATACCTGAAAATCAAATATTTACGTATATGAATAATTTTTTATCTTTACCCGCTTAATTGAACCTTTTCTAAAATCAAATTAAAATCATCATGAATTCTCTGAAAAAATTATTCGCATCCGGCATTGCAGTTGCCTTCCTATCACCCTTCTTTTACAGTTGCGGCTCTAATGAAGGTACAGGGGAATCTGACGGATCGGACACTATCGAAACGGAATCGGGTGGAATGACAAAATCCGGTGGTGGTGCACAGAACATTTTCTATGCTATTCCATCTCCTATTGAGTTAGCACAATTGATCCAGAAAGCAGGCGCTACTTACAATAAAGATTTGCTTAATCCCATTGACAATGTAAGCAAATATAATTCAAACAGTTCGAAAGCGCTCAACCTGGGTGTTTATGGAGCTGATCTAAGCTATACAAGCGTGTTTGACAACAACACACAGGAGTCAATTCTTTATCTCGGATGCACACGCAAACTGGCTGAATCTCTTGGTGTAGGAAATGCTTTTGACGAAAAAACAGTTGACCGCATTCAGGCCAATACCGGAAAGAAAGACTCTCTGCTGTCTATCATCTCTGACTCGTATATGTCCACCGATGAAATGCTGAAAGAAAGTCAGCGTGAAAACGCTTCCGCACTTGTGATCGCAGGAGGTTACATTGAAGGAATTTACCTTGGCACCCAACTTGCCAAAGCATCTAAAAATGGCGCTGACATCGTAAACAGAATTGCTGAGCAGAAAGGAACTCTTGATAATGTCATCGGCTTATTGAGCGCCAGCGGATCGGATGCGGCAGTTCTTGTTATTCTGGAAGATATGAAAGCGCTGCAAACAATTTTCACAGAAGTACAGGTTAATACAGCTACCGCAGCAAGCGTTAAAACAGATCAGGCTACCAAAGTAACTACCATTGGAGGTAAAATTGTTTACACAGTTACTCCCGCAACTTTTGAAAAGTTAACTGCAAAAGCAGCAGAAATCAGAACCAAAATCATCAGCGGCCAAAACTAATAACCTACATGAAAAACCTTTTAACCCTCACGGTCATCCGCTCCTTCGGAGGAAGATTTGCTTTAATCTGTGCGCTTGCGCTTCTTCCATCCGTTACAACATTTGCTCAATGCAAAGGGTTTGTAAAAAAACAGATCACAAAACTTACGCCATTCATTCATAACGGACAAGTTAACAGTTCCGTTCTTCTCTCCGGGGACCAGGCGGAACTTACACTCACATTTTATTCCGGGCAAACCTACCGAATCCTGGTATCTTCACAAGAAGTTTTAGGCGATGTATATTTTGTCATGAAGGATGCTTCCAGAACACAACTGTTCAGCAGCAAGGAACTTGGAAAATTTGATTACTGGGATTTTTCAGTTGAATCTACTCAACAAATGACTTTGGAAGTGATTGTTCCGAACGTGGATACCCCCTCCGGATTAGTTCCCAGCGGATGCGTTTCTATCTTAGTTGGGTTCAAGCAGTAAGCGCTCCCCGCCCTAGCTGATCTTCGGTCGCAACCTATGGTTGTCCGAAGATAGGGGAACGTTTAAACTATTTTTACCAAAAAGTCGCAGGGTATTTTCTTTCACATCACCCACTCAAACCCCTTCTTCAACATCGCTAACATTTTTTCTTCAGAACTGTTTTTCTCCGGCAAAAAATTATATGCCCAGTTTGCCTGAGGAGGGAGACTCATTAAAATAGATTCTGCCCGACCATTTGTTTCCAGTCCAAACTTTGTTCCACGGTCGTATATTAAATTAAACTCCGCGTAGCGTCCCCGCCTGAACAGTTGCCACTGCTTTTCTTTTTCTCCGAAGATTTTGCCTTTATTCTTGCGAATAAGGTGCGTATAGATAGGAAGGAAAACATTTCCTATTGCTTGTACAAATTCAAAAAGTTGTCCCCACCCGACATCTTGTATTACTCCCCTCTCCTTTTGGAGAGGAGTAGGGGGTGAGGCGATATGGTCGAAAAAAATTCCACCGATGCCCCGTGTTTCATTTCTATGTTTGATAAAGAAATAATCATCTGCCCATTTTTTGAATTCAGGGTAAAATGAAGGATGAAATCGGTCACAAGTCGCTTTTAATGTCCGGTGAAAATAAATGGCATCTGCTTCGTCAACATAAATGGGAGTGAGGTCAATGCCGCCACCGAACCACTCAGAAGTTCGGAGTGGGGAGTTCGGGGTTTGGAGTGAAAGATGCCGCACATTCATGTGAATGATCGGCACCATCGGACTCTTAGGATGAATTACAAGGGAAACTCCTGATGCAAAAAATGTTGCAGGTTCTTTGGAAAGCAATTCAGGAGCGGGACCAAATACTTCCGAAAAATTTACTCCGCCTTTTTCGATCACATTCCCGTTCTGTATAACACGGGTTCTTCCGCCTCCACCACCTTCGCGGATCCATTTGTCTTCCTGAAATTTTTCCAGACCATCGGCTTGTTCAAGCCCTTTACAGATAGTATCCTGAAGGCTTTGAAAATACTGTACTATGTCTCCTTTCTCAAACATAAATTTCATCACCGCTAAGACGCAAAAGTGCCAAGATTTTTTTTCGTCTTGGCGCCTTTGCGGTAAAATTATTTTTTACTGCTTTTAAGCGCGATTTCTATATCGTCAATAATATCATCGATGTGTTCCAGTCCAACCGACACACGAATCAACCCCGGAGTAATTCCAGCGGCCTTTTTTTCTGCTTCCGAAAGCTTTGAATGAGTAGAGGAAGCCGGATGAGTGGCAATAGTTCTGGTATCTCCCAGATTTGCGGAGAGGGAGATCATATCCAGCGCATCCATAAATTTTTTTGCGCGTTCGTACCCGTCCGCCTTGCGAGATTCGTCCTTGGGCGAACTTTTTATGGTAAATGTTATGACCCCGCCTCCTGCTTTCATCTGCTTCTTTGCCGTTTTGTATTGAGGATGAGAAGCAAGGAAAGGATAATTCACGGTTCCTATTTCGTTGTGCTTGCTGAGGTGTTCAGCAAGTTTCAATGCGTTATCACAATGCCTGTCCATGCGAACGGCCAGTGTCTCCAGACTTTTAGATAATATCCACGCGTGGAAAGGAGAAAGCGCAGGACCAGTATTGCGACAGAACAGATAAATTTCTTTTATCAACTCTTTTTTCCCGCAAACCGCACCGCCCAGAACGCGCCCTTGTCCGTCAATGAATTTGGTGGCGGAGTGTGTAATAATATCTGCTCCGTATTTTACCGGTTGTTGCAAATAAGGCGTGGCAAAACAATTATCCACGTGGTAAATCAGTTTATGCCTCTTCGCAATTTTTCCAATGGATTCCAGATCAAAAATTTCAAGTCCCGGATTGGAAGGAGTTTCCACAAAGATCATTTTTGTATTTTTTCGGATAAGCTTTTCTATTCCATGTAAATTGGAACCATCTCCACCAGTCCGTAAAGATTCCCTCGGAGAGGCAGACCATCCTTCGGCTGGAAAATAAGAATGTTCTATTCCCCATTTAGGCAAATACTTGGTGATCAGGGTATGCGTGCTCCCGAAAATTGCACGTGCCGAAACAACATGATCTCCTGCTTTCAGAAAGGCCATGAAACTTGCGAACACCGCTGCCATGCCGGTAGCGGTGGCATAGGCGGCATCTGTGCCTTCGAGTAAGGCCATCTTGTCTTCAAATTCTTTTACGGATGGATTGGAAAAACGGCTGTAAATGTTTGCTTCTACTTCATCTGTAAAAGCAGCACGCATGTGTTCCGCGTTGTCGAACGTAAAACCCGAAGTGAGAAACAGGGGGGAGGAATTTTCTTTCTCCGGGGTCTGCTTAATTCTTGTACGGACTGCAATAGTTTCGAATTTTTTTCCCATATTAAAGCGAAACTACAATGAATTTTGGAATCCTGTTAATAGGGAAAGACAGTTCCTTCGACAAACTCAAAGTGACAGCGAGTGTTATTTTTTTAATATGAACTCGAGGATCACCTTAGTTCCTTTGTCCTCAAAAGTTACCTTGTCACACAAGTGCCTCATTAAAAAGATGCCGCGGCCGGTGGGCTTCTCAATGTTCTTTGGATCCGTTGGATCGGGAAGGTTATTGAAATCAAATCCAGTGCCCTGATCTTTAACGGTGAAATAAAGCGTATCATCCTTTACTTTAAACGTAACCTCAATATGGGTATCCGGATTTGCCTTGTTGCCGTGCTGAAGTCCGTTGTTAACGGCCTCGGTGAGGGCCACTAAAATATGCCCGTAAATTTCCTCTTTGATGTCAAAAAGGTCGCATACATCATCCACCAGTTTCTCAACAAGTACAATGTTCTCGGATTTAGAGGGGATGAGCAATTTCTGATTTTCAGACAAAACCATAATTATTTTTGTTCGTTAGCGAAATTATTAAAATACTCAGATACCTTATTTTTGTAAAAACTCTTAAAAGAAGGAGGAACAGTTTTCAGAAGTTCGGTCTCTTTCTCTTTACGCTTGTTATACTCGCTAAAATCAGAAAGGTTACGTTTATGGTCATCTTTTGCCTGAGTAGCCTGCCTTTTTTGCTCAGTTTCTCGTTCTTTTTCGGCTTTTTCAAAATCCAGCAGTTTTTCCATGATCTGATTCTGCCTGTTTATGGTTTCTTCGGTGATTGTTCGGTTCACAACATCCTTTTGTGACTGCTCTAACAATTTGAGGGTATTCTCCAGTTCCCCGGGTTTCATGCCACCCTCTTTTTGCATTTCCATCATCATTTGCTTGAGGGCCGACTGCTGTGCTGCTATCTTCACCAGTTCCTGGCTCCAGCCGCTGTTGCCTTGCTGAGTGCCTCCCTCTTTTTTGCCCTGTTCCATGGATTTTTTAAGTGCTTCCATCTGCTTTTTGAGTTGCTGCTGCATCTGCTTCATTTTAGCGCTGGAAGGTTTTTCTCCGTGACCAGGTTTCTTACAGGATCCCGGTTTGGAACAGGACCCGCTTTTCTTACAATTATTCTGCATCTGATTCAATGCTTCATTGAGCATGAGTGCCAGGTTGTTGATGGAGGTCATGGAGAATTGCTGACGGGAGGAAATATCGGGCGTGAACTTGTTCTCCCGTTTGCCCATCAATGAGATGGATTTTTCCATGTTGGAATTAATAGCTGCAATTTCCCGGTTCACTGTAGAAGCAATAGATACCTGCCTTTTGCTCAATGCCAGTAAACTGTCTTCGATCATTTGGGAATCATCCTTGAGTTTTTTCTGTTGCTGGGAAAGTTTTACATACTGGGGATTATCCGTTTTTGTCTTATCAACGTCTTTCATCAATGCTTCCTGATCGAAGGAAAGCTGGATGAGGTTGTTGAGGATATCCCGAAGCGCATGTTCGTCCTCCGCCTCCTGTTCCGATTCCTGCTCCCCCATGGCCTCCTGCATCTGCTGTGCCATCTGGTTCATTTTCTGAGAGGCATCCTTTTGCTTTCCGGACGCATCTTTTTTCTTGCCTTCGTTCAGTTCCTTGCTGCTGTTCTGCATGTCCTTTTTGATGTCTTCCTGCTTTTCTTTTGTATCGGGCATGTTCTGTGGTTCCTCCAGTTCGCTGTTCTTCTTCTCCATATCCTGCATATCCTTTTGAATATCTTCAAATTGCTTGTTCAGGGAATCCTGTTCCTTTTTGATCTCCTGGCTGTCTGATTTCTTCTCAAGGGACTTATCGCCAAGATCATCCTGCTTTTTTGAAAGTTCGTTCAGCTTCTCCAGGGTCTTCTCCATCTTCTGCTCGAACTCCATTTTTTTGAATAGCTCAAGGGTACGATCCAGTTCCTTCTCCATGTCCTTATTAGACAGCTGCATTTTCTCCATCATCTCCTGGATCTTGTTCTTGTCCATCTTATCCATCATCTTCTGCATATCTTCCATGATCTTTTTCATCTCCTCGCTCATCACCTGGTCTATCAGCTTCTGCAGTTGCTGCTGCTTTTCAGCCAATGCATCATTGGGTTTCTGAAATTCGGATTGCTGCTGGTTATTCTGCTGGTTCTCTTTCTTTATCTCGTTCACTTTTTGCTCAAGCTCTTTCTGTTGCTTCAACACTTCTTTCAGTTTTTTCTTTTCTTCCCAGGAAAGGCTTTTCTTTTCCAGAATTTTTTTGTAGAGGTCGTCCATTTCCTTCTGAAGTTCTTTTGCCTGTTTGATGCTTTCCTCCATTTCCTCTTTGATCTCGGAATTATTCTTTTCTGTATTCCGGTTGATCTCGCTGAGCGTAGGTGCGCGGTAGATCATGCTTTGCGAGCGGGTGGGCTTGTGTCCGTTCACTCCATCGTTGTCCCACACTTCAAAATAATATTCTATCTCATCACCGGGTGAGATGGTTAGGTTTATCATATCCCAGTAGTGATAAAATGATTGAGAAGAAACACCCTTTGCAATGGGAATTGGAACAGAGGAAAGAGGAAAGAGGGAAGAGGGAAGAGGGGAAGCCGAATCATTATGAACTAAAAATTTATAATTAAAAGTGAGTGCGCTGAATCCATAATCATCTTTAATGCCTCCTGCATAATAAAACTGCCGGAGTGATACGGAATCTTTCTTCTCTTCCACCGCAATGACAGGGAACGCATCGGGTACTACGTTCACGGAGTAAGTGATTGAATCCCTGTTCTGCAGAAATTCGTTGGAGGTGGTGATGGAATAAGTTTTGTCTTTCAGGAAAATCTGCGTGGCCGTAAATTTGTTTTCATCGGAGGGTGAAACAAAAAATGCGGTATCAGCGAAGGATAACCTCATCTGCTTCGTATGCTGCGTGGAGAAATTCCATGACACTTTTGTCCCGGCAGGAATTACCAGATCCCCTGTATTGTGAAGGGTTTCGTCTTTTTTTTCCAGGTATTCCGGATAACTGAGATCCAGTGAGAAGTCCAGTAAAATTGGTTTAGGCAAGGCAATCAATTGATATTCTTTAGAAGAAAATCCATCCGCAGAAAGCTGAAAGGAAATATTTTTCTGCACGTTCTTAAACAAAAAGCTGAATGTAGTTTTACCTTCCTTCGCGAGTTTGTATTCGCTGCCGTTAAGGTTCACAAAGATTTGTTCAGGAATTTCCTTGCCGTCCATTTTCACCGCAAGCAAAAAATCTTCCTGCTGGGGAGTTTTAAGTTCTTTGTTCTCAATGATGAATTGAAAGGGCGCCTGTTTTTCAAAATAAGTTCCATGTTTTATCAATCGCTCTGTACTTTCAGTGATAATGCCGGGTGCTCTAAAAAGAACAGCGAAGAACAATAGAAGAGGAACCAGTGCGTATTTTAAATACTTTCTGTTCTGCCTCAGGTCAATGGCTGAAGTGAACGGGATAGGCTTGAACTCTTTTATTTTTTGGTTGATACTTGCAAAAACCAGCTGGTGGTTCGGGCTTTGGAGTTCCGAGAGCTGCCGGAGTTGAAGAACGTTAAGCAGTTTATCCTGCACATTTGAAAAATGCTTGCCTATAATATCGGATGCCTGTTCGTTGGTAATAGTCGTTCCCATTTTGTTCAGGTGCAGCAGGGGAATGACAATCAGTTTTGTGAGAACATATCCGTTTGTGATTACAAAAAGATAGAACAGAGCTGTGCGGAAAACGATATCAAAATGCCCGAAGTATTCCATCACGGCAATGACAAGAAAAAATGCCAGAACTGCTCCGGTGGAATACAGAACTCCGCGGATGAGCCGGTTCGTGTAATACTTGCGGATGAACTCATCCAGCTTGGCAAGCAAGATGTCATATTCTGAGTTATACATGATGTCCTCCTAGATTTAGATAAAAAAGCATAAAACGAATCTCCTTTTTAAGGTAGGGACATCTTATTTCAGCAAGGTTACGGTTCCTTTCTTTTTGACCAAAGCACCGTCATTAAGCGTTGCCTTTATTGTATACATATACACTCCTTCATTGACCTCTTTTCCCCTCGGAGTGGAGCCGTCCCATCCCTTGGTGACATCGGTAGTTTCAAATACAAGGTTGCCCCAACGATTATAAATTTTGAAATTTATATCCTTAATGCAATTATTTCTGGGCTTGAATAGCTCGTTGTGATTGTCTCCGTTGGGAGAAAATGCATTCGGAATAAAAAAATCTCCGCAGAGAGTGGGAGGCGGAGGCTCCACTCCTTTCAATGTCCAGATGGATAAAATATTTACAGAGGAAACAGTTACCGTATTTAAAGAAGAATTGTCTGTTCCTTTAGTTGGATTCAGCCATTGTGTTCCATTCCATCGCCAGGACTTCAAGCTGTCTTCTGCAATAGTATTTGTGCTTCCTCCTGAATTATCCCATTCGGAATCTCTATAAGAAAAAGTAATATTTGCTGTGGGAACCGGAGCAAAGTTATTTGCATTTGTTATCCAGAACCTATCCGCACAAGTTACTGCGCTTTCATTTCCGCTGGCATCATTTAAATTTCCAATAGCAGCCGGAAGCGGACGATTGTTCGGACTCGCTGTAACATTGGTCGGGTAAGTTGCCACTGCAATATTTCCTGTTCCGGATGGTGCTCCCGCAGCAGTTATGTTATAGAGAAAAGGAATATATCCGCCACTTATTGTTCCGAACGGATAAGCATAGTTTCCTGTTGAATTGCCAAGATTCCATTGAACAATTCCGTATCCTGATGTTGGATCTGTTTCAGAAACAGCATATCCGGAAGTGCGGGTGATTCCACCGTTAGATGGGTTCGTCATGTATAACGTATTGGTGTTAAGAATAAACGGGCTGCTCTTTAGCTGCAGAACACCCGATGTGCCGCCAACATACGTATCAATATTCAGTGTTTTTGTGCCGCCATTTTCACAATTCAGATTGTTGAAAGTGGTGGATTGCGTTCCTGTTATTGTTTGAGCATTGCCATATAGCCAAACAGTGCCTGTAGTCGGATCCAGGCATCCTGATGCAGCGTCATTTATCCAGTCACGGGTGAGATAAATATCTCCTTTGTTATGAATGGCGCCTGTGCTGTTATTGTTAATGTTACCATCCACATAAATAATTGATCCGGCATCTGCTGTGATAAAAGTTCCTCCGTTATAAAGAACGGTCTGTGCAAACAAACAGGCAGGCATCGTGGCGATGACGGAAGCAATATAAGATGCCTTTTTCATGTTTGTAATTTAGAATTATAAAGGTAGGAAAATAATTTTGTTTTGCAACAACTGATTTTAAATAAACAACTGGATTTTCTACCTATTTAAAAATCAATCTTATAGTAGAATAGCGGAAGGAACCCCAACTGGTAATTCTCCCGAACCACATCGGTTGGATTTTTGGGATTGGGAGTATAGGTTAACGACAACACATTTTTAGTGCTGAGCACGTTGACGACATCCAGTCCAAGTTCATGCGTAACTTTTTTGCGGTTTGCACGGAAGCCGATCTTCAGGTCCCAGCGGAAATAGTTTTTGAAACGCTTTGTGTTTCGCAACGAATCTATCCCCACAATTTCACTGGCAGCAGCAGAAGCAAGTGTGTCGGCCGGAGTGTACCGCCTTCCTCCCGCGTAGGTAGCTTTTGTCCCTAATGTGAGAACAGAATTTTTGTTCCTTCCTATTTTATATTCTTTGGCAATAAGTCCGTTCACAGCAAAATTCCCGTTGAAATCGGTATTGCGCTCCACTCCATCACTGCCTTTATACTTTGAATCAAACACCGAAGCGGTAATCATGAAAAAGAAATTCCTGCTGAAAAACTTTTCAATGGTGAGTTCTGTTCCAATATTCTTTCCGGTACCTTTGTTGGTGAGGGTATCCGGGAAAAAACGGTCATAACCTGACCCTTGATTCAAAACTGAATACGAAGAAGAATAAATATCAATGGGCGCTTCGTATATATACTGATAATACGCCTCTGCCTTCATCCTTAAATTTTTTGAAAGCGCGACATCGTACGTAATCACATGGTGAATACTTCGCGTGAAGCCCAACCGCTTGTTATGCCAAACATAAACACCGTTCGAATCGGTTTTATGCGTGAAATAAATATAGGTGGGCTGCATCTGGCTGTGCATTCCGAAACCAACGCTCAATGTCTGATCTTCTTTCAGGTTCCATTTTGCACCCAGTCTCGGTTCTATGGAGGAACTTCCGCTGATGTCAAAATACTGGGAATGCAATCCTGCGGTGAAAAGAAATTTGTCACTGGTTTTAATCCTGTACTGCAAAAAACCCTGAAACATGCCGCAGCCGCTTTGGTAATCGTTCCTTTTTTCAAACTGCCAGGTGGCTGAGTTGCGATTGCTGTCCAGAAAATTAAAGTTGTAGTAATTAAGCTGCAGTCCCGCTTTCAGATTAGTTTTTGTGGTGATCTTTCTGCTGATTGAAAAGTTCAGAGACGATTTTTGCTCGATGTATTTATATCCTAACTGTTCCACCAACGAATCAATGGCATAGCTTGAATCGCGGAAAACCCGAATATGATGAGAATGTACTTCACTGCCCGAATGTGCCGCTACCACTTTGATAAATGTTTTTTCGTTGAGCGATTTTGTGTAGGAGGTTCCCAACACCCCCATGGAGGAACCGAAAAGCTGGTCTCGGTCCTTGTCTCCGTACAGGTCTTCCGATGGCTCAGTGTATGAACTAACCAGAATATCGATCTTACTCTTCCCTCCCACTCCAAACAGGGAGAAATTGCTTCCGTCCTTCCCGGGAAAATTAAATTTGAACGCACCATCCTGATAACTGGGCACTGCATCGGTTCCTATCTTGATGTTCAATGCCTCGAAAATTTTCAGAGTGGAATAGCGGTATGAAAACAAATACGAGGATCCCCTGCCCCCCGAAGGGGGGGGAAGGGTGGATGCTTTTCCATCGCCCCCTTCTTTGTGGGACGGGGGGGCTATAGGTCCTTCCCCGCTTACCTCAGTTCCCAAAAAACCAAACTGACCGGTGAACTCGTGCTTCTCGTTGTTGCCGTTGCGCATTTTCAAATCAAACACACCCGAGTTTCCGTTTCCAAATTCGGCAGGAAAAGCTCCGGTATAAAAATCCGAATTTTCCAGCACTTTATTATTAATGATGTTCACCGGGCCGCCTGTGTTGCCTGCCACCGCAAAGTGATTGGGATTGGGAATATCAACTCCTTCCAATCTCCAAAGCAATCCCATAGGGGAATTACCCCGTATCACAATATCATTTTTGGAATCATCGGTTCCCTGCACACCGGCAAAGTTGGAAGCCATACGCGCAACATCGGCCCTGCTTCCCGCGTAACGATTGGATTCT
The DNA here is from genome assembly GCA_004297845.1 of Bacteroidota bacterium. GTDB lineage: Bacteria > Bacteroidota > Bacteroidia > Palsa-948 > Palsa-948 > Palsa-948. Next base: position 23,583 of record SCSP01000130.1, read on the forward strand.
TCCACGGAAAATACGCGCGCACTCACCGTTGCCATTTCATTTCGCACCTCTCCTTTTTTAGAAGCAGTCACAACAACCTCCTGCACTTTCACGGCAGATTCTTCCATTTCAAAGTTCAGGATGATCTCTTTGGCAGAGGTAACCTCAATTTTAAAACTTGCCGGTTGGTATCCAATAAATTTCGCGTTCAGCATTACCCTTCCTATGGGAACATTTTGCAGGCGAAAAACTCCATGCACATCTGTTTGCACGCCTTCAATCTTCGAAGAGTCTTTATATAAAACGACCTGAACTCCCGGCAACTCCGACTTTGACGTTGCATCCACCACCCTGCCCCGAATGGTTTGGGTGAAGTTCTGCGAAAAAAGAAAGTAAGAGGAAAAACAAAAAAATGTTGCGGTAAATATTCTCATGCGGTAAAATTAAAAATTTAAGAAGATCATCGCTCAATATTATAGACTTTACCCACCATGATTGCATCGCCCGCGTATGTTTTGCTCCACATTTTTCCTCTTGAATCCACTCCGTAGGTAAGGCTTTGAACAGAAAATATCCAGTCGAAACCGGGATCCTGTGATTTTACTTTATAGCCAACCACGTATGGTTGTAAATAATCATCTATTGAGACCACCTGGTTTTTTTCGTCCACATAATAATAATTCTTATCTCCGTAGATCATGCATTTATATACGTAAGGGGTTTTCTTTTTCTTTTCAAGGTCAGTGGAAAGAAAAGGCAGCGGGTTGGAAGTAGCCGTATCCACCGAAAAAATTCCTTCTTCCAGTTTATTGGCATCCAGCCATCCCAGGGTGATCGCGATAAGACGCTCTGTTTTTGGAGGATGTGTTTCGGTGCTGCTGTTTAGTTCTACCAGGGAGGCGCAGGATTTTGCTTCTTCAAGCGGAGCTCCCATTTTATAAAGGATGAAACCGGAAAAACGGTCTGCTTCCAACTCTTCCTTGGGGTCCCTTCTGCGGGTTATCAGCGTATGTCCGGAAAGGTGATGCCCGATCTCATGTGCCAGCACACTGATAGCGCCCCAGTCTGATTTCGTCCTGTCCTTCACCCGCAGCATGAATTGAGGATTATAAGCGATATATCTCTGCTTTTTCTTGTTATACGCGATAGCAGTTGGGATGGCGGTATTTTCAACGATCTGGAAATTCTGTGTTAAGCCGGTGTATTTTACAATATTTTCCACCGCATCTCTCGCCTCCTTTTTGGAATCAATCATGAATTTGGTGTGTATCAGGCTGTCGCCATGCTTCTTCGAATACGTTTTTTCAGGTTGGGCAAAGGCGGCTATACTGAAGAGAGCTATCAGGATAAAAAAAGAAATTATTTTGTGATGCATAAGTATGTGAAGGTAAGAAATAGACCCGATATATTAAAATTCCACGAGCGTTCCCACCCTTTCGCCAAGCACCACTTTCCTGAGATTGCCCGGTTTATTCATGTCAAACACAATAATGGGTATCTTGTTTTCCTTGCAGAGAGTGAAGGCGGTAAGGTCCATTACCTGCAATCCCTTTTTATAAACTTCGTCAAAAGATATCTTATCATAACGAGTAGCCTTTTTGTCCTTTTCCGGGTCGGCAGAATAAATTCCGTCAACGCGTGTTCCTTTCAAAATAATGTCTGCTTCAATCTCTATGGCGCGGAGCGAAGCGGCTGTATCGGTGGTGAAATAGGGATTTCCTGTTCCTGCTCCAAAAATGACCACCCTGTTTTTTTCCAGGTGGCGGATGGCTCTCCTGCGGATGAAGGGCTCGCATATCTGCTCCATCTTAATGGCTGAAAGCAGGCGCGTTTGCAACCCAGCTTTTTCGAGTGACATCTGAAGCGCCATGCTGTTTATCACCGTGGCGAGCATTCCCATGTAATCGCCCTGCACACGGTCAAATTCGTTCTCCTTGTTTGCCTGAATGCCGCGGAAAATGTTCCCCCCTCCTATCACAATGGCTACCTGAACATCCTTTTCCGCAATCTGCTTTATCTCTTTGGCGTACCAGCTCAGGCGGTTGTGGTCAATGCCAAATTCTTTGTCGCCCATGAGGGCTTCACCGCTAAGTTTCAGGAGGATTCGTTTGTATTTCACAGGCAGTATCTCTAATCGCGAAGATACGAGAAATTACCATCGGGGCAGATATCCGGATACTCCCACTTTTCCTGAAAAAACATTTTTCGGCACAGAAAAATATTTTCTTAAATTTGCACCGATTGGTGGGACTATTGTTTTGGGTAAATCCCGGCAATACTCAAATCTCCTTTATGAGCAAGCAAACATCCGAAGCACTTGAGATCCATGAGTACATGAATGAGAAGAACATCATCATGTCTTTCATGGGGGAATTGACGCATCAGGTTACCACTTCTTTGCTGAAAAATCTCAAAGAAAGCATGTCCTATTCCAATGTGAACCTGATGACCCAAAAGCGTTTGTACGGCATCATTGTGGAGTGCCTGGACAACATTGCCAAACACTGGGCAGCGCTCGATATACAAAAAGTGATGGGCAGGTCATCTCCTCCTATTTTCATGTTGAGCAAAAAAGGCAATTACTATTACATCGTTACCGGCAATCATGTTTCCAACGAACAGGTGGCTGCTCTCGCCACTAAAATTGAAATGGTGAACTCATTAGACAAAAAAGGGTTGCAGGATTTTTACCGGCAAACGCTGGCACAAGAATCGCCCTTAGACAGAGACAATGCGGGTTTGGGTATTATTGACATAGCACTTAAATCCGGAAATAAACTCGAATATGAATTCAGGCCCATCACGGAAACAGTGTCATTTTATGTTGTACAGGCAAGAATTTTAATTTAAACTTTTAAACTAAAGAAAAATCGTAGCATGAATGCATTAATCATCGAACCAAGCGATTTTTCGCCAAAAGTGGTTTTAGACCCTACTAAAAATGTTTTTGAACTTTCGGGAGAATCGCGCCCCGAAAACACGAGCAAGTTTTACGTACCCATCCTGCAGTGGCTGGAGCAGTACCAGAGCGTTCTGTATTGGGAAAAAGACAAATTCGGACAAGGAGCTCAACGTACGTTTGAATTTAAATTTGATTATTTCAACTCCACTTCCGCTAAATTCATCATGGATGTGCTAATGCAGCTCGACAAAATGGCTCAGGAAGGCTATAACATCAATGCGAAATGGCATTACGACAAGCGCGATGAGGACATGAAAGAATCGGGTGAAGAGTTCTCGAAGTTGCTGAAGAAACTGCCGATAGAGTTTGTTGAGATATAAATATCCCCTCCTAACCTCCCCCAAAAAGGGGAGGGATTGCAGGACGTGAAAAGCAAAAAAATTTAAGAATTTAAAATGTTTGTGGTTACGGCAATTCCGCAATGGAATTTAGTACCTGTTCGTGTACCCGCAATTCCCCTCCTTTGGAGGGGTTAGGGGAGGTTGCTGCTATTATTTCTTCTCCACCACCTTCGGCACTTTAAAATAATCAGAATCTTTTTTGGGTGCGTTGCTGAGCGCTTGCTTTTGCGTGATATCTGTTTTTGCTTCATCGTTACGCAAAACATTTTTCTCGTCTGCCATATATATAAGCGGCTCCACACCGGTGGTATTGAGTTCATTTAACTTGCCCACAAAATCGAGCATGCGGTTAAGGTCGCTCATAATCTCTTCTCTTTCCTTGCCGTCAAATTCCAGGCGGGAGAGGGTGGCGAGTTTGTCAACGGTATCGGGGGTGATCTTTGCCATGGGAGGTATGGGTATAGGGTAAAGGTATAAGTCGGGATTCTGTATTTCCCTTATTTCCCTATCCCTTTTTCTAATGTTTCCTGAATGATGCTTTTCACTTTCTCCCGCAAAGGTATTAAATCCGCATTTGTCAACCCTTTTGTTCCCACCGCATTGAGCATACGGGCGCGCAGTATGCCAGGTCTTCCGTTGGAAGTTAAGAATCCTCCGCTCTGCAAATGTTTCCAGTTATCAAAAAAAACAATCGGCACAACAGGCACCTGTTTATCAATAGCGAGTTTGAACGCCCCGTTCTTAAACGGTATCAAGGTGCCGCTGGAAGAAATGGTGGCTTCGGGAAATATGAAAACACTTTGCCCTTTGTCGATTTTTTCCCCGGAACGCAGATACGCGCGGTGCGAATCCACATTGCTTTTGCGATTCACGAGAATATGCATGCGCTTGAAAAAAAGGCGGAATAAGGGGGCCTTATCCAACTCCTGCTTCCCGACAAAAATAAAGAAGTTCGGAACAACAACATAGCTCAGAATGATATCAATGTAGGAAGAATGATTGGAAATAAAAATACAGGGTTCTGGGATGTTGTTTATATCGATCTCGTATTTTACAACAGGGAACAGACCCGCTCCATAACACAGCCATTTTGCCCAAAAGCGTATCAGATGAAAGGCGGCACCGAACCGGCTTTCGCGGGACAGTAAAACAAGAAACACCGGATACAACAACAACAGCGTGATCAAAAAGTTGAGCACAAACCACAACTTCCACAAAATGCGTGGTATCATCCATACAAATTTCATCGGGTGCAAAGGTAAGGTATAAAGGTATAAGGCATAAAGCGTCTTTTGATTCGGGTGTGCCTCTATCCCTTTATTTCCCTATCCTTTTCATGTGATTCCAAGTTTGATGCAAGTGGCTTCGGCCGAAAGCTGCTCGGCCTTTTTTTTGGAGAAGTGCTGCGCCTGCGCCACCGCTTCCCCCTGCACCATCACCGCGATCATAAATTGTTTATCGTAGCCGTTACCCTGCTCCTCCACCACCGTAAAGCGCACTTCCTGCCTTTCCCGTTGTGACCATTCGATAAGCTTGCTTTTGAAATCTGTTTCCGTAAGAAGTATCTTTTCCACATCCACATGAAATTTCAGGATGCGGTTGAGAATAAAATTCTGTGCAGCATAAAATCCTTTGTCCATATAGATAGCTCCGATAAGCGCTTCAAACGCATCCCCGTTCATGGAAGAAAATTTCAGATTGGGGTCGTTAGTCTGCGATAAGAATTTGTTCAGCCCGAGTTTCAGCGCCAACTGGTTCAGATGATTGCGGCTCACAATTTTGGAACGCATCTTGGTCAGAAAGCCTTCGTCCTTGTATGGAAATTTCCGGAAAAGATAATCCGCGATCACCGCATTCAGCACTGAATCTCCAAGATATTCAAGTCGTTCGTTGCTGTCCTTCACTCCTTCTTTGATCTCTTTCGCTACGGAATTGTGACGGAAAGCCTGAGTATAGAGGGTAATATTTTTCGGAGAAATGCCGAGAATGTTCTTTAAAGAAGACTTCAGCTTTTTTTCATGAGGGGGGAGAAAGAGGTCAAACATTAGCAGGGGAATAGGGGAAATAAGGGAATAAGGGAAATACACCTCGATCTTTATTTCCCATATTTTCCTTTGCGCTTAATGTGTTGATTGTGCTTTTTGCTCTTCCATTTTCCGGGGCGGTTCCATTATATGCCCGCATTTTTTACAGATACGGTGATCTTTGCTTCCGTAAAACCGTTCAAACACTTCCTGGAATTGTGTCATGATATTGGTAAGGGGAAAATATTCATCGTAGAGCTTGCTGTTGCATTTTTCGCAATACCACTGCAACCCGTCCTTTTCACCATCGCGCCTTTTGCGTTCTATAACTAATCCTACCGTATTGGGACCTCTGCGTGGAGAATGCGGAATGCGGGGAGGCAGCAGGAATATCTCTCCCTGTTTGATCGGCACATCCACCGCTTTTCCGTTCTCCTGGATGCCCACTTCAATATCCCCTTCGAATTGGTAAAAAAATTCTTCGCTTTCATTGAAGTGATAATCTTTGCGGGCGTTGGGGCCTCCCACCACCATGATGATGAACTCGGTATCTTTGTAAACAACTTTATTGCTTACCGGAGGTTTTAGAAGATGACGATTTTCATCGATCCACTTTTTAAAATTGATAGGGAATAATACAGGCATGAGGATTTTATTTAGACGACCAAAGTACAAATTTTTATGCCTAGTATTAAAAACTGCCGAACCATTTTGGTGTAAATATGTCTTTGTGACCTCCTGTAAATTTGAAGAAATTATTTTCCCCGTATTCACTGATTTTGTACGATATTTGCCTTCCTTTATAACATAATACCCATGAAAACAATATCTTTAATCTCGTTTTTTGTACTTGTGTTTCTTTGCCAGATTTTTTCTTCCTCTGCTCAAGAACCTCTTTTTCCCATCGTAGAAAAAGGGAAATACGGATTCATCAATAAATCGGGCAATGTTGTTATTGCGCCTCGGTTTGATTTTGCCGAATCCTTTTCTGAGGGAATGGCAGCAGTAGGCGTTGCGGGAAAACGCGGATTTATAGACCAGACGGGGAAAGTTGTTATTCCCCTGCAATTTGACAAAACCACTTTTTTTTCAGAGGGTGTGGCAAGCGGAAAAATGAATGGCAGCTGGACCTATTTCGACAAAACAGGAAAAGTGCTTATTGAGCCGGACTGCGATTATGCCTATAATTTTTCGGATGGTGTTGCGCGTTTGCAGGTTGGCAGCAAGATGGGATTCATCAATAAAACCGGAAGTTTTGTTGTGAAACCCGAATACGATGGCGCATACGATTTTTCAGAGTCACTTGCACGTGTTAAGAAAGGCAACAAATGGGGGTATATAGATAAAACAGGCAAAGAGGTAATTAGTTTTCTATTTGACGACTGCTTTGATTTCATGGAAGGATTTGCCAATGTTCGCAGAGGAGATGGCGAAGCCGGCAAATGGGGGTTCATTGATAAAACCGGAAAAATTGTCATCGGACTAAAATACGAAAGAGCCTGGCCATTTTCTGAAGGGATGGCTCTCGTCCGGATAGGAGATTTCAAAAAAGGAAAGTACGGATACATCAATAAAACAGGAGAAGAAGTAATCCCTGCCACGTTTACCGGGGGTGATTATTTCAAAGATGGAATTGCTTGCATCACTTCAAGCTTAGGCACCAAGAGTGCTACCTTTCAGTTCATCGATAAAAAAGGAATCGTGGCGATCAATAAAAATTTCACGTTCCTCACTGCGTTCAAAAACGGTCTGGCAAAAGTTGCCAGCTCCGATTTGAAAGCCGGCTATAGCTATGGCTACATTGATAAAACGGGGAAATATGTTTGGCCATAAATCCCGTAGGAAATCATCCAATGGGATGGATAAATTGTTGTGTTTTCCCACTTTTTTCAAATTGTTTACCTTTGCACTCTCATTCCGAATAATATATTCGGGCAGGTAACTTGAAAAATTTAAGATTTTGATACGGTTGTCGTCATGGCACAAAAATGGTTTATACGGTCCCAGAGTTGATCTGAATGCGGAAATATATCATCATAGCAATTACGCTTCTTTGCATATCTGCTGACTGGGTGCGGATGCCTGTATTTCAGGATCCAAATAATTCTAACTCTAAAATTAAAGCCACTTTCATTTACAATTTCACCAAGTACATTGACTGGCCTGAAAAATACAAGGAGGGAAATTTTGTTATAGGCGTACTGGGAACCACTGCGTTCTACAACGACCTTACTGCGTTATTGACCAAAAAAAGCGTAGGCAAGCAGACCTTTGAAATAAAAAGTTACACCGGCAGCGAATCGGTTTCAGGTGTTTGTCATATTTTATTTATCACTGCGGAAAATTCTGCCCAGCTTCCTGACGTTTTGAAGAGAATGAAAGGTAAAAGTACGCTGATCGTTACGGAAAAAACCGGGATGGCAAAACAAGGCTCCGGAATAAATTTTGTGGTTGAAAATAACAAGCAGCGTTTTGAATTGAACAAAACAAACATTGAAAAATACAATATGAAGGTGAGTTCCACATTAGCCTCGCTGGCAATTGCGGTTGAATAAAATGAAGAACAAGATTCACATAGTGTTCCTTTCGGTATCTCTGACGATCTGCGTGAATGTTGTTTTCGCACAGCGCGACAGTGTGGCAAAGGCCATCGTGCTCGCGCAGGACCAGAACATAGCAGCTGAGGTGCGAGTGAAAAAAGCGCTGGAGATAATTGACAATTCCATTACACACGCGCAGTCGGTAAAGGATCCTTTCGCCTGGTATGTACGCGGCTACATTTATAAGGAGTGGTATAAAACATTTGAGCCGCAAAATAAAAAATCAAAAACCCGGCTCGAGGCAATGGTGTTCCTGAAAAAAGCGCTGGAACTGGATACCTCGCACGGAAAATCATTCTCGGTTACCTCAAATTTCCACTACTCCGGGCAGATCGCAACAGTTACGCTGGACTTTGACCCCAAAACCATCCGGCAGATCCTGAAATATCTGGGCGCTACCTTCTATAACGATGCAGGCTCTCTGCTTGATCCGGACAATTATCCGGCAGCGATTGAAAACTATGAGAAGTTCAAGGAGTGTATGCTGATTGCGGAGCCGAATTATAATTTGAAAGCCCGGGAAATTGAATTTAAGAACGCACTGGCTACGGTGTATGAAAAAATATTCCGGTCTGATATTAAAATGCAATCTCAGTTCTTTGGAATGACCGAGAATCTGTATAGGCAGGTACTGGCGCTTGACACCAACAACTGGGGAGCCAATTACAACCTGGCCATGCTCTATTACAATTACGGGGTGGATCTCATCAATAACATGAATGTTACCGATGACATTGTGGTCGTTGATAACATTACCGATGAGTCCACCGCTCTTTTCAAAAAAGCCCTGCCTTTTGCATTGAAGGCAAATGCGCTGAAACCCGACCGAAGAGAAGTGCTCGTGTGCCTGATGGGTATCTATTTCAGCCTGTACGAATGGGACAAATCGGATGAGTACAAGGCAAAGATCGCTCTATTAGATAAGGAGAAATAATACACCCCGAATCCTTCCTATTCTTTCTCACCTATTTTTGTATTTTCGTTGCGAATTTATCTGTAATGAATTTTCGCTTTACCATTGGCCGTAAAATTGGCGTAGGCTTCGGCACACTTATCTTCCTGACGTTTGTCGCTTTTGGACTTACCCTGATCACCCTCACCGAAAGCCGGGAGATAAATGACAAGATCACCAACCAGTATACTCCTTCCGTAAGCGCATTGCAGGAACTGAACAACCTGGTGGTGCGTTCTAAAATGCTCATTATAAGCTGGGCGAATGTGCAGGGAGACCACGAAGATAAAAGCAAGTTGAAAGAGCTTATCAAGAATGAATATCCGGAACTGAAAAAAAAGGTCAACGGGCTTGCGAAAGAATGGAACAAAGATGACCAACGGGCCATAACCTACATCTTCAGCCTGCTGGATGAACTGATCGCCAATCACGAATACATCATGTCCCAGCTAAACTCATTCGACAGTTATGAGACTTTGCAGAAGAATGATCCGGGCGTTTGGATGGAGCTGAGAATGTCCGTGGAAGATGCCGACAGCGAGTTGAATGATAAAACACGAAACATCCTCGACAAACTTTCAGCGCTCATATCCCAGCAGTACGATCAATCCCGGCTGAAGAACATTGAAATGCTCGAATCCTTTTTCTTCCTGAAAACTGTTGTGCAGGGATTGGGAATCATGCTGCTCATTGGTGGAGTGTTAATTGCGATATTTACCGCACGTACCATTGTAAAGCCTGTTGGCCAGGTAAGAGCCCTGCTCCTGCGCATGGCACGCGGCATTTTGCCCGATACAAGAATAAAAGAAGGCAGCGATGAGATAGGTGAAATGTCTCTCGCCCTGAACCGCCTGATTGGAACCATGAAACTTACCACAGAGTTTGCACGGGAAGTAGGAAGCGGAAACTTTGACTCTTATTACAAACCGCTCTCGGAAGAAGATAATTTAGGGCTTGCGCTGTTGAAGATGCGTGAAGACCTGCACGTGAATGAGCGTATGCTCGAAGATAAAGTGGCGCAGCGCACTGCGGAAGTGGTTCGGCAAAAAGCGGAAATAGAACTACAGTCGCAGAAAATCGAAGTGTTTTACAAACAGGTAACGGACTCCATTCGTTACGCAAAACGCATCCAGGAAGCCATTCTGCCTCCCGACAGTTATGTAAAAAAATTATTGCCCGATTCATTTGTGCTCTACAAACCCAAAGATATTGTAAGCGGGGATTTTTACTGGTTCGATCAGTTGAACGGAAAAGCCATGTTCGCAGCCGTGGATTGCACTGGCCATGGGGTGCCGGGCGCTTTCATGAGCATTGTGGGCTACAACCTGCTGAAACAGATCATCAGCAAACACCAGAATACACAGCCCTCTTTCATTCTGGATGAATTGAGCAAAGGGGTGAGCGAAACCCTGCACCAGCGCAATTTCGAAGAGTCCACTTCAAAAGATGGAATGGATATTACGCTCTGCTCCTATGACGCGAAGCAGCGCGAGTTGGAATTTGCCGGAGCTTTCAACCCGCTGTTCTTAGTGCGGGAGGGAGAAATTTTTGAGATCAAGGGAAATAAATTTCCTATCGGTATCTTCCTTGAAAAAGAAGCCAAAAAATTCACGAATCACAAACTGAAAGTTAAAAAAGGCGATGTACTGTATATTTTTTCAGATGGCTATGCCGATCAGTTTGGCGGTGCCAAAGGAAAAAAATTCATGCAAAGTCAGTTCCGGAACCTTTTGTTTGACATCCATAAAAAACCCATGCCCGAGCAGCGCAGAATCCTCGACCAAACCATAGAACACTGGCGTGGCAATGAAGATCAGGTGGATGATATTCTTGTCATTGGAATGAGGGTTAACTGATGTAGGGAGAATTTGTGAAAATCAGTGTAATTAGTGGCGTGCATTGATATTTTTTCGTAAGAAATTTTTAGAAAGAAAAAAGGTGTATGTATCGGTAAAAATCCCCATATTTGTGAAACAATTTTTTAGCTCTTCTCGTTAAACAGGACATCCCGGAAAAACCAGTATGATTTGATGAAAAGACTTTACGTTTTCGTTTTATTTATTTTCCTTTCTTTCTCTGCGTTTGGACAGGCGGTCCCTCCGCAGGGAATAAACTATCAGGCTATAGCAAGAGATGCTTCGGGAAATCCAATTGCTTCTGCTAATATTGATGTAAAGTTTATTGTTCATCAGAATACACAGTTTGGTGCGAATGCCTATGTAGAAACCCAAAATGTTACAACCAATCAGTTTGGGCTTTTTACGCTAATAATTGGTAACGGGTCTTGCTCAACCTGTCCATTTTCCGGAATTAGCTGGGGATCTGATATTTATTTTCTTGAAGTGCAAATTGATCCGGATGCGGGAGGTGCAAGTCCCTTTATTTCTATGGGAAGCACCCAATTCCAATCCGTTCCCTACGCGCTTTTTGCAGGCAGTGGAGGAACGCCTGGTGCAACAGGCATTACAGGTGTTACAGGCGCAACTGGGGTAACCGGTGCAACTGGGGTTACGGGTGTTACCGGTATTACAGGAATTACCGGGGTTACCGGTGCAACAGGTGTTACGGGTGTTACCGGTGTAACGGGAATTACAGGGGTAACTGGTGTTACTGGAATTACTGGGGTTACGGGTGCAACTGGGATAACAGGTGTTACCGGTGTTACTGGAATTACCGGGGTTACCGGTGCAACAGGTGTTACGGGCGCAACCGGGATAACAGGTGTTACCGGTGTTACTGGAATGACTG
>SCSP01000131.1 GCA_004297845.1 Bacteroidota bacterium
TACATGGACGATGTGGAATCCTACGTAACAGGCAAAACAAGCCTGACCAATTTCTGTGTGAATACAAAAGGATTTGAAGATACAGAAGAAGGCAGCGAGGAAGAAAATACCGGAGAAGTATTGGATGAAAAGCATTTGTCCGATGAAGAAGAAGAAGGTACAAGAATACTGCGGGGGATGTCATTTGCCCGTCAGCTTGCCCTCAGTCCCTACCTCTATGCCTGCAACCCGGACAAGCATCCGACCTATACAAAATACATCGAATCATCCCCTAAGCTCATGTATGTTATGGAGTGCATACGTTCAGTGAAACGCTACCATGAAGAAAATGAGCAGGAAGTATCCGGTCAGGTGATCTATATGAATGCAGGGGTACATTTCTTCCCATTGATAAAAGAATACCTGGTACAAAAGGTAGGTTACAAGGACGATGAAGTGGGCATTATCAAAAGCGGATTAAGTGCCGCGAAAAAAGAAGGTATCAAAGAGCGATTCCTTGCCGGTGGTGTAAAAATAATTATCGGAAGTGCGAGCATTAAAGAGGGGATCAATTTGCAAAACCGTTCAACGGTACTTTATAACTGCTGGTTAGACTGGAACCCAACTGATGTAAAACAATTGGAAGGACGTATCTGGAGGTTCGGAAATATGTATGCGAACATTCGTATTGTAAACCCTATGATGGAAGACAGTATTGACACCTTCATCTTTCAAAAGCTGGAAGAAAAGACCAGCCGTATCAACGAGATATGGTATCGTGCAGGCAAGACCAATGCACTCAACCTGGAAGAATTTAATCCATCGGAATTAAAAATGGGTTTGATAACGGATCCTATGGCATTAGCAGAATTAATCCTTATGGAAGAAAGAGAGCGCATACAGGATGAAATTACAGGGCTTACCAATCAGAAAGGCGTGTTGGAAGAAATTGTCGAAGAACGGGAAACCTTTAACAAGAATATCGGCCATGTAAAAGATGTAGTGAAACGCTACAAGCCGGTGAAGGAAGAAGGTAAAGCCCGAAGCATGGAAACTATTTTTAAAATCTATCGGGATTATTTAGACGATGAGAAAACCGAATCTACTTATCAGGATCAGGTTGTATTCGACCAGGTGCGTAAAGCCAATGCAGCCATCAAGCGGGGCATAGAACAAATACTGGCTCCAAGAGGACTGGATATTGGTTTCGATCTGAAAAAAGTAACCGGGCAAATAGATAAGGAGATTGAACAGAAAGAAAAATACAAGGAAGAAAAAACGGGGGATAAAGCTATTAAGGACAAAGGAAAGGAAATCATCAAAGACCGGATCAAGAAAGGCTACAAGCCAAAAACAGTAGCGGAAAGAGTACAAGAATTTTCCACTCTTAATGATAAACTGTTAAGCGAACTAATGATTTACGGAGATGCGGAAGAAAACAAAATACTCCGGGCAGAAATGGAAAAGAAAGGAAGGGCGCTGGAAGAATCCTCTGATACCGTAGAGGAAATGGAACGCCTGCTTGGTGCGATGGAGGAAATGCAATCTCTACTCAGGGAAATGCAGCTGCTCCCCCAAGCAGCATAGAAAAAAATAAATTAATAATATCAAATCAAAAAACAAAACCAATGGTAAAAGCAAACATTGAAACACTCGTAACCCTTCTGCAAGAGGCAAAAGAAAAAGGTTGCACCAAAGTAAAATTGCAACTCTATGATAATTGGCAGGACATTATAAAAGAGCAAAAGTGTCCCTCGCAAAAGCCGGAGGAATACCAGGTGGATATGAGGCTTTACAATACCATTGAATTTGAAACAGAGATAAAGAACATGGAAGCCACCGACAGGATCATTACCAAAACAAAAGGCGATACACTCATTATCCGGGTAACTCTCTCTGACAGGGAAAGCCTGCTGAAAAATCTCGGTATCGAGCAATTCTATGAAAAATAAACAACCCTAAAAACTACTTGTTATGATAAAAAATAACCCTTACGAACTGCTGGAGAAAGAAGGCATTGCCAAAAACCTGTTAAGCGAAACGGGGCTAAAATCCCTTCAGCTTTTCGACAAAGCAAAAAAGATACATGAAGAATTTCCAAAGAGCAAGGAGGTTGCTTCACAGGCTGAAAAAATGGGCGAGCTGTCAATTGACCGGATTAAAAAGGAGATTGAAATAATCAAGGCCAGCATGATAGATGAAAAAGAAGAAGCCGTTAAAAAGGAGATGAAAAAATCACAATCCAAAAAGATGATCGAAAAAGCGGAGAAAGTATTGGATGACCTCCAGCTCTGCCGTCAGCGATTGCGTGAAGACCGTAAACGAAAAATTGAAAGCGGAGAGATTAAGCCTCCCAAGAAAAAAACACTTGTCGCCAAGCTACGTCAGGAATTGGTAAAAACGGCAACGCTGATCCCTCAAAAACTGAAGGATGACAGCGATGTTATCCAGCGAACACAGAAAGCGGTATTAAACTTTTTGAATGAACTCAAATCCATTTGGGGCTTGAATAAGATAAAACCCATACAGGATGAACTAAAAGAGAAATTCAAAAAACTGGAACAGGAGGCTGCATAGGTAGTAAAAATAATAAACACGAAGCCATGAATAAAAATGCCATAATAATAACCACAGTTGGATTAATAATAGGAACTGCCGAAGCATTGCTCTATTATAATCTTGGACAGAGTGCAGGACAAAAATTTGCTTACAAGATTCCTCCAACAAAAGAGTTTTTAAAAACCGTTGGGGTAGTATTGGTTACTTCTGTACTTACTGCGGGTATTTCGGGAATGATCGAATCCCGTTTTAATGATGAAGAAAAACAAACAGCATAAATCAATTAAAAAAATAATCATGAAAAAATTTCCACACCAACAATTTATCGGGGATAACCAGGTGAATATCGAAACCCTTCCTGAAATGCTCCAAAAACGTATCAAAGGTTTTGACGAGCTGCAAGAAGATTTACAGCATACCACAGATGAAGACAACGAAAGGCTAATGGGCAAGCTCGAAACGCTCTCCCACGAACTGGCCGAAGACATGGAAGAACACTTTGAAGAACATTTGGAGAACAATGACCGGGAGGAAGATGAACCCGAAGTGCTGCCGGAGCCAATACAAGAGGAAAAAGCCGAAGAACCAGCACCGGAACCTATACAGGAGGAGCCTGCCCCTATTCAGGAACAAGAACCTGAGCCTGTCCACGAGCCAACAGACGAAGAAATACTGGCTGCGCTGTTAGCTGGCAATAAAGAGCTTGTATTGCCCTCAGAATTGAAAGAAAAGGGCTTTAAAACCGACCTTAATGGCAGAAAGTTGTTGGTTGGCAGGTTTTGCCTTAACAGGGGTAAATATGACACCTGTTATCAAATAATTCTCAAAAGTGAATAAAAAATTTTGCCCTGTATCATTCCAAATTGGAAATTTGCATTTTCCAATTTGGAAATACAATTAAAACCAAAAACGTGAATCCAACAACAGCCACCAACAATTACACACACCTGCAAAACAGTATTGATAAGGTCATTGGAAAAATCGGCCTTCGCAGAACCAAGTATTTATTAGACAGCTTTATTGACAACACCACCGTTACGCAAAATGAGCGTGAAAAAATAAAAATGGTAACCGGGTACCTGGTCAGCCTGACCATTAAAGTGTTCGAGTTAAAGGACGAATTATTTTTTATCAGTAACGTGCGTGAGTACCGTGATG
>SCSP01000132.1 GCA_004297845.1 Bacteroidota bacterium
TCGGACGAATGAATGGAACCCGCGCCTCCGGCCACGATAAATAAAAATTCTCTCGGGTCGTAGCCGCGTTCCACCGAAATCTGCCGTACGCCCTGCGCCATATTGCTGTTAATGATGCGGTACATTCCTGCTGCGGTTTCCAGAACAGATAATCCAAGTTTTGAAGCGAGTTCAGTTTTGATTGCTTGCTCCGCTTTTGCTTTATTCAGTTTCAATTTCCCTCCGGCAAAAAAGTCAGGATTGAGATAACCGAGAACCAAATCGGCATCGGTGCAAGTCGGAATATTCCCTCCGCGTTCATAGCAAACCGGTCCGGGAAGCGCGCCTGCGCTCTGCGGACCCATTTGTAAAAGTCCGCCTTCATTGATCCATCCGGTGCTTCCGCCTCCAGCGCCAATGGTAATAATATCAAGAGAAGGAAGCGCAATGCGGTAGCGGTTAATAGATCCTTCCGTACCCGTTACACACGCATTGTTGATGACGATGGCAGCATCAAAACTTGTTCCTCCCATATCAACGGTGATACAATTTTTGTAACCGAGCAACTGAGAATAAAATGCGCCCGCGGTGGGAGCGGCAGCGGGACCTGATAAAACCGTAACGGCAGGATTTTTTTTCACTTGTTGTGGCACCACCACGCCACCGTTCGACTGCATTATTAAAAGCGTTCCTTTAAAACGGATGCTTTCTAATTTCTGCGTTAGATTATCAAGGTATTTTGCAACCAGGGGACCCACAAACGCACTTACTGCCGTTGTGCTCACTCTTTCATAAAAACGGATGGAAGGAAGAACTTCGTGCGATGCGGTGATAAAAATTCCGGAAAGATTCTTCCGGAGAAATTTTACCGCTTGTTTTTCGTGTGATGAATTCTTGTACGAATTCATAAAACACACCGCCACTGACTCTGCCTTTTCTTCTTTTATTTTTTTGATGATGGGAAGCAATTCTTTCTCCCTGAATTTTTTCAGTGTCTTTCCTTCCGAATCAATGCGCTCATTAACAGTGAATCGCAAAAAACGGGGTACAAGTGGCGTAACATTTTTGTAACGGTTATTGTATTGTTCTTCGCGTATGCCCCTGCGCATTTCAAGCGCATCGCGGAATCCCTTGGTGGTGATGAGTGCGGTTTTTGCTCCGCGCAGGGTGAGCAGCGCATTGGTGGCCACTGTGGTTCCGTGAACAACCGTGTCAATATTGCTGATGAAATTTTCAAATGAAAGGTGGTTCATCTCCGCCACTTCGCGTAAGCCATTGATAAATCCCGCAGACGGGTCTTCCGGTGTTGAAAGTGTTTTATGTACCGTAGTTCCCCCCTTAGTGGAAACAGCAATAATGTCGGTAAATGTTCCGCCTATATCAATTCCTACTTTGAAATGCATTTTTCCTGTGTAAATTGCATGCCGAATATCTGCACTTCCGATACCTTAAAGTATGAGCTACATCATGGTTTATGGAGATGCACGCTTAGAATAATTTTCAATTCAAAGAGTTAGGCGGACAATAAAAAAGGGGCTCCTCCCTTTCTTATGGGGGAAGTCCCTTTTTGCGGAGAGAGTGGGATTCGAACCCACGGTACCCTTGTGAGGTACACACGCTTTCCAAGCGAGCTCCTTAAGCCACTCGGACATCTCTCCGTTCAGCAATAATGGCAGTTATTTTTCTTCTGCCCGCACTGCTCTTATACTATTTTTCCCGTTTTCTGGCCGTCTTATAATCTCCGGAATTTTCATCATGTAATAGTACCCAAGGCCTGAAATTTTTTGTCGCTTTTACACTGCCGGAATTATGTTTACGGTTCGGGGCTTGCTGTCAGTGGCGGATTACCCCCCGCACAAAAATAAATAGAAAGCACAGACCTACAAATTTATTCGTCACCCGCCATTGCAGCAAGCCCTTGTTGTGTGCTGCGCTTCTTTTTTTCGTTCTTCTTTTCTGTCCAAAGTTGAAAGTCGGTCTGTGAAATAAACAAGTCCCCTTTGATGTCGTTAAGTTTTTCTGTCGTGGCTCTAATTGCTTCGTCTGATTGGTCAATGCCGAGCCAGTGTCTGCCATTGATTTGTGCTGCCCGCAAAGTTGTCCCGCTACCGCAAAAACAGTCAAGCACGATACTGTCTTCATTAGAAGAAGTTTTAATAATGACGTCAAGCAAGTCTGGGTTTTTTTCTGTCGGATACACAGGATATTGTGGGTCTTTAAATTCCCAAATGTCTTGCATTCGTTTACCTTCTTGTTCGTCAAAATAAATTTTCTTGCGTGGGTTGCCGTTGTCGCTCCATTCAATTAATCCTTCGCTGTCCAACTGTTCTAACACTTCAACATTACTTCTCCAATGTCTGCCTTTGGGTGGTAGAATTCCTTTGAACGCTTGAGATGTTTTTCCATTTTTAGTTTCGCCAGGGGCGTGTAAAGGTATGGTAGTGTAGTGTCTGCCGTCTTTATCTTTTTTTGGAAAAAGTTTGAGTTTATCTTCTTCTGTGTAAATTACTTTTGGTTCATTCCAAATTAAGTTGTCGGACTTGGAATAAAATAAAATTAGGTCTTTCATATTTCCATAGCCCTTGCGACTGAAATTTTTTGGATTGCATTTTATTCTTGTAATGTCGTTGCGGAAATTTTCAATTCCGAAAACCTCGTCCATCATTACCTTTACATAATGCCCGATTTTATAATCAATGTGCAAATAGATTGAACCTTTGTTGGATAAAAGCATTTTCAAAAGCACTAAACGCTCACGCAAAAATTCAATAAACTCCGCACCTTTGAGAGTGTCTTTGTATGCAACTGTTCCGTTTGAACTGTTGCTGATTGTATTGGCTCTGCCCTCTGAAATTGTAAAAGTATTGTTGGTTGCAAAAGGCGGATCAATATAAATCAAATCAATTTTTCCTTTCAAGCTGTGCTGTGTAACAAGAAATTTCAATGCTTGTAAATTGTCGCACTGAATTAATGTATTTTTACTATTGAAAATTTGTTGCGGATACAGTTTCACATCGGGAATACTGTCAAAAATTTCTTGCTCTGTCCTTTCATTTTTATAGTGTAGTTTCATCGCAGTTTAGATTTGGTAAAGAAATTCACGCAGAACTAAACTGCTCATTATATTCAAGTCCTTATACTTGGTGGAAATATCTTTATACATCTTGTTTTTGCCCTTGATATATAACACTCCGTCAAGAATTGCAAGTTTTATCGCCTTAACATTTTTTGCTTTTACTGTGCTGATTGCGTCATTGAACTGTGCGTTTTGATGTCCGCCAAAGTCGGTGAGAAATTTTGCTTCGCCAATTACATATTTTCCGTTGAAGCGTCCGATGAAATCAAGTCCTTTGGAATGTTTGTAATTTAATTCATCATAGGCAAAGTCCATCAACTGCTTGTCGCTTCCATTAAGAATTGCGTCCTTTTTATTTTTTGTAAAGTCGTCAAGCGAAACGGGTTGTATGCCCAACGATTTATTATTTAGCCACCGTCTGAAAAAAGGCCCAATTTGTCGGTTGGTTTCTTTTGGCTCGCTACAACGCTCCATTATTTTCGCAAGTCCCATTTCGTAAAGCCGTCCGCAAATTCTGTTGATTGTTTTCGGATTTCGCTCAATGGATGTCTTGTCCCTTTTGAGATAAGCAATATAACTGTCCTTGATTGGAAATAAATTAAGTTTGAGAAGTTCTTTGATTAAAATCTCATTGCTTTTCTTGTTGAAAGCGTCCTCAATTTTTTTCCAACTGTCCTCGTTGATGTCTCTGATACCTTCGGGAATGGTCGGATAAACATGGAAAAGGTCGTCCAAGTAGGATTTTTGATTTGCGTAGTCAATGCTTAATTGTGTCCAGTAATTCATTTGTCAAAGATAGAAAAAAGTAAATTGTCTTGCTGAAAAGTTGCAAATTGCACGGTCGTCACAGCATAGCACACAACGAATGAATACAAAGCATTTTTCGGATGGCAAATGTAGAAAAACTATTTTAGCGAGAAAGGAATTTCTCTGCCGCTGCCTTGCTTTTGGAAGGGACCAGGATTGGCGCCTTCTCTTTCCCGTCACCATGAGTTTTAGTCCGTCCTCCCATCTTACCGCTCATCCACTTATGAAAAGGAATCAGTTCGGACGTAAAAGGCTCCCAGCGGGTTTCTTCCTCCGGGGAGCCTAAGGTAATAAGGTGTTTTTCCGTACTGCCATTGAGGCTGCCGAACCTAAAGCCCGCTCTTTCCAAAATAAGCAACAGGTTCAGGATCGTTTTATCGCGCTTGCTGACAAGTGTTTTTTTATCGGTGCGTTTAAAGAATTGCTTTAAACCATAAATTGCCAGGCTTGCTTCATCTAATTTCAGCATTTCGATGAGTGTCATGATAGTGAGTATGCGCGCGCCTGTTTCCCATCCGGCTTTATCAGTTGATATTTCCCGTTTTTCCGATAAAATACCAAGTGCCCCTTCAAAGTCCCGCTGCATAAAAAATGTGTTGGCAAGCAGGTAATGGTATTTGGAGTGCCGGAACTCTCCCAGTTCTTTGCGGGCAGCGCTTGTTATCATTTTAGTTGCAATGTCGGAGCTCTGCCTGTATTGTTTCAGGGCAAACAAAGCGTAAAACTCCTGCTCAAGAGCAATGCAGTAATTCTCGGAACCTTGATTAAAATATATTTGTGCGTCCCTGGCACATGTTGCAGCTTCTTCGAAATTTCCCAGATAAAATTCACACCGGGAAAGATTATCATACACCACAGCCAACCGCTGTTTGCGCCTGACAGACTTGTTATTGCGAACTATATTACTCAACTCCAAACAAACACTGCGCGCACGGAGGTAATCTTCCTGCAACTGGTAATAACCCATCTCTAAGTTTTTCAGATAATAATGGATCATGGGAGAATTTGTAAGCTCAAATCCGGCTTGTACCTCTGCAATATTCTGTTTCAGAGCCTGCAATGTTTTTTGTTTGTCCTGCTTGCCTGAAAAATCACCAGATATTATCAGTTTGTAATAAAAATGTTCCGCCTTATTTGCCAAGCTAAGACAGAGCAATGCTGTTTGCATTGCAACATCTATCTTTTCAAATTCTTCTCGCCCTATTTTTAAACCAGCCAAAGCTTTCTTTAATCGGAGATGATCAACTAGAATTGAGTATTGTTCATATTTCTTTGCTTGTACAATAATTTCATCTAACAAACCATAAAGCAACGGCATTCTTTTTTTAGAATAAAACAATTGCTGAAACTGGGCAGATTTCTTTTTCATCTTAATGATGGCATAATCGGCTTCGTCCAATTCCTTTTGCTTGTCGGCAGAAATATCGGTAAGTAAAAAATCCAGGATCTTTTCCCTGAGGCGGGATTTTAACTTTTCAAAATTACTATCGCTTTTAACTCCATATATTTTAAGGCAGCAGGAAACATCTGCCGGACATTCCTCCGCATCCATCAGCATTTTAGCTAACTGAGCGTATTTGAGTTTAGCAGGATCGTGTTCGGTAAAGCAGGTAAAATAACCCTGAAGGGCTTGCCACTCACTGCATGTTAAACAATGTATTAAAGAGTGTAATTCCTGCATGAAAACTGTTTATAATGTTCAAATATAAGAAACTTTTCATACGTAATGTCAATGGAACACACTTTCGTACCCTAAATCTTGGTGGCGGATACCCTTCCTTTACTTTTATGATTGCTGCATCCACAAGATATTCATACTTCCTTGCAGAGAATAGTGCCGGTTTTAAGGTAAAATCCTCCTGCCGCAGCAACATCCGCGCCCTGATGACTTTTGTCCCTGCTGTGGATACAGGGACAAAAGGAAGGGTTAAAGAGCAAAAAGAGCAAAATTTTGATGTTTTCAATAAAAATGCCACAGATTCATCCATTTAATCCTGCCAAAGGCGGGGGTACGGAATAACAAAAAATAATAATAACCACTAAAACTCAAATACAATGAAAACAATCAAATTCTTACTTACATCACTTGTCGTGATGGCAGTATTAACCCTGAGTGCTTCGCGCGTTACAGAGCCGGCAAAATCGGAACTGTCTGCAAATTTTGAAGCTGTGAAACAATGCGGGGTCAGCAATGCACAAATCACTCTTTACTTGACTGGTGGACATCACCACCATACTGTTTATTGGGTGCAGGATATACCCGGCACCTGCAACAGCAGGGCAGGCATTGAGGGTTGCAGCACCGCAACTGTATATGTAGTGGATGGAAGTATTGTAGGGCATTTGGATTCACAAGGTTACTGCGATTAAAGACTAAACAGGATAAGGTATGGAGGGCTCAAAACCCTCCCTACCATTTATCCTGGTGTTAAGGATATGAGAAAAAAGCGGTTGCTTGCGAAAAAAAAAGCGCCAGGATGGAAAAAGTGGAGGGCGCTGACGAGGGAAGATAAGAGTAAGATTATAAGGGATTATGACAGTGGGAAGGTACGCAATGAAATATTGAGAGCGTACAAAATACCGGCAGGGCAGTTTTGCAGTATTATTAAAAGTACGGGCGTGATTGGCAAGATAAAATAACAGGGAACACAAAATGTTCAGGTTAAGATTCATAAATGAAATTGTAACCATGCTGGCTTTTGCCGCGGCATCTCTTTTGGCGGTATTGATAATTTGTGAATATATATTAAAGCCTTTGTGGCATCTTATACCGGTGCGCTGAGGCAGCGTTGCAGGAGAACCATTTTCGGGTAAGGGAAAACGAACAGGTCGCAGGCGAAAAAATATTTTTTGGGAATGATAAAAAAGTTTTCTATATGGATTCTCAGCATTACAGGCTTGTTACCTGCTTTTACATCATACGCGTTAACTGACGCGCTGAAGATACGTATAGAAAACGCAAGCTACTCGGACGAAACGATAATACGCTTCCTGCCCGGAGCCTCTGCCGGCTTTGATGCCTGTTGCGATGCCTGGAAATTATTTCCCCGCAATGCCGCGGTGCCCTGCGTTTTTACAAGATCCGATGTTGGGCAAGGATTGAGCATCAATGCCTGCCCGCCATTTCAGGGTTCGTACTCCGTGGAATTATTTCTGCATATTGGCGTTGGCGGAACCTATAAGTTCAGTTCCACAGAACCGGGAGCCTTTGGTCCGGGAGTAAGCATCACGATGCTGGATAAAGTTACCGGTAAAACATACAACCTCCGGGATACCCTTGCCGTTCATGTTGTGCAGTTGCCCGGTATGGCAGTTACAGATACCGCTCGCTTCCGGATAATTTTTTCAACCCCCGCTATGTTGACGGATGGCAGTGGATTCCTGCCCGGTATTAAATTTGAACAGCCTGATACGCGCTTTTCTGTCAGCCTGGAAAAAAACGGAAGCGAAACTCCTTTGACATTAGACCCGTTTGCGCAAATAATATCGTTTAACGCAAAAACAGCAGGGGGAAAAGTGTATCTCCACTGGAATGTAATTAACCTGCAGCAGGACGGACTGTTTGTAATATACGCATCGAATGACGGTGAGAACTACCACCCTGTCGGGTCTAAAAAAGCTATCGGTACGCCTGTTAAAAAACCCATTGCGTATTATTTCAAGGAGGATAAAGAGTATTTGGGAGAAAAAAAATATTACCGCATTGTGTACCTAAGCGCTGCCTCCCGCTATTTACTGAGTGAACGAATCAGCCTGGGAGAAGAAAAGGCAAGTGTTGCAAAAATATCCAAGGACACAGAATAATTTATTACTTCTGCCCAAGCGCCTGCTCCGCCTTTGCCAGGTTGCCTCGTACGTTTTGATTGACGGGGTTTATGCTCAATGACCGCTTGTAGTATTCAACCGCCTCCTTCATATTCCCCTGGTTATGGTTAATTGCGCCCAGATTTCCGAGTGCATCGGAGTTGTTAGGATCGTATTTTATCGCCTGTAGAAAATACTTTTTTGCATTCTCGTATTCTTTCCGTTCAAAATAAATTACTCCGGCATTGTTGGCGGCATAGACGTAATTGGGGGCAGCTTTCAATGCTTGCTCATACACATTCAGCGCTTTGTCTTTATCTCCCATTCCGTAGTAAGAAACTCCCGCATTGTAAAGCGCTTCGGTATTGCCGGGTAATATTTCTATTGCCTTTTTGTAATACATAACCGCTTTTTTGAAAAACTCCAGACGCTTGTTTGGGTCGGGCTCTTTTTCTCCCATTTCCCTGTAGGAAGAACCCAATGCGCTCTGCGCCCTGGAACTGCCGGGAGTTGCTTCAACGCCTGCGGTGAAAAGAGATAGATTGTCTTTCCAGTCCTTGTTGCGGGTGAAGGTTTTAAAGGAGAAAAGAGCAAGGATAACAAACATCAGACCCCACCTAAATCCTCCCCAAAGGGGAGGACTTGTAGTACTACCTCTCTCCCCTTTGGGGAGAGTTGGAGAGGGGTGTAAGGCAAATGCAACCGCTAAACAAAACGCTATTGACGGTACAAATAAAAACCGCTCCCCCAGCGTGGAGCCGATCATGATGAAAATGTTGGAAACAACAGACATGGTGATAAAGAAGAATAAGATGCAAAATGCAAAGATTTGAGTATTGAATATTGAGTATTGAGATTTTGCATTTTCTATAACGGAAGAACTGGATTTTGATGCAGCATATCTTTGTTTCCACATTTTTTGTAATACAAGGAAGCAATATATTCCAAGCGCAGCAAAGGCGCCCAGGGTTCCAATCACTTTTATGTCCATAAAAGAAACAATGGGAATTTGATTGAAGGAATAATCCCAGGAAAGCGGGTGCGGGAAAAACAGAAGTTGAATATATTTCCCCAGAATTAACAGGGCAGTGGCCATCCGGTCGGATTCGTTGGTGGCAGCAGCCAGCGCATTGTTTACTATTTTCATTTTCTCAGAAACGGTAACGGGATCTAATATGGAACTACGGAGGAGCATATATAGTCCGAAGACAGCGACCAATGGTAACATTCCAACGGCAATTTGTTTTATCGGAATATTTCTGAAAAAATAAACCGTCATTGGAATAATGGCAAGGAAAGTTACCGCCACCTCCTTGCAGAGGAGGGAGAGAAAAAAGAATAAAACACTTAAAAAGAAATCTTTTTTTGACTTCGTGTCAATGTGTTTAAGGATGAAAAGAAGCGTAAATTCAAAGAAAATCAAATTCATTATTTCGTCTCTGCCTTTGATGTTTGCCACTGCTTCGGTATGTATCGGGTGAGCAGCGAACAGCAGAACCACAAACAGCGGGTATTGAGTATGGAGCATTGAGACATGAAACAAAAAAAGTTTATTGATCAGTTTATACAATAACAGACAGGACAGCGCAAAAAACAAAACATTGATGAAATGCCCGGTATGCGGATTGTTCCCAAGCAATGCTTTTTCTATTGCATAAAAAACAAGCACTATGGGCCTGTAGGATTGGTACTGGTCGTTATTGCCTGTAAACCCATAGGTAAAACTATGATTAAGAATGTTTTTGATCCCGCTAAAGCCCGCTTGTACATCCTTGTTCTTTACGTACACTACATCGTCATCCAGCACATAGCCGTGATGGAGCGTGTTTGCATACAGAAGAAATGCGAATGCGAAGACAATAAATGAAATTAGCCGGTCATTTTTCGGGGAAAGGGAGGCCTTTTTTTTCATTCAGCCAATACGATGATCTTGTTTTTCAGAACTTCAACAACTCCGCCTTTGATGGGGAAAGAGTGATGCTGTTTCTGTTCATCCACCACTTTTACATTCCCTTTCTTGAGCGGGGAAATCAGAGCAGCATGATTTTTTAAAACTCCGAATGAACCGGCCGAGCCGGGCAGTTTTACGGATTGCACTTCTCCGCTATAAATTTTTTTGCCGGGGGTTATTATTTCAAGCAGCATAACGTATAAATTTTACATTTCCGGGTTTAGATACTAAGAGCCGCGAAGTTAAAAAAGTTCTCACTTTAACTATAGACTTTTTTTCTGCATTACAATAAGCATGCTCCCTGTTCCCACGTACCATGCCTTATCCTTGATCCCCGGCATGGAAAGGAACATTTTTAACAGGGTTGCGGTGCGGTTGAATCCGTAGCGGAGCAAACGATGGTGGACAAAAGACATATCCGCGTACTGTCCGCATTCTGACAGATAAATAATTTTAAACCCAAACCTTTCCGCAAGGCGATGCACTGTTTTCGGTGAGAAATAAGAGATATGCTCCCAGGGCTTGAATTGGAACCACTTTTTGCCAAATAATTTTTTCTGAAAACTTTCAATATTGGGGGTAACCATAACAATGGAACCCTTATCGGAAAGCATCAGGTTAAGTTTTTTAAAGCAAGCATCCAAATGAGTAATGTGTTCAATCACATCGAAAAGAGTGATCAGTTCATACTGTTCGTTCCGATCATAATCTTCAATAGGAATATTTTTTACACGAAATTTTTTTGCAAGTAATGCGTTGTACCTATCAACATCCAGTTCAATTCCGTTGGCCTCCCAACCTTTATTCTTTAAGATGTTCAGAAAGCGCCCGGTGGCACATCCCACGTCCATTGCTTTGCCCCGATGGGTCATCAGGAACGGTGCAAACGCAGCATACCATCTGTTAAATGTTTTATCCCGCAAATGAGCCGTGAGATCATAGTTCCCATAGCCAAAGTCATTAAACGAATAATCCTTTTTAATAAAATAATTTTTCCTGTAAATTTCCCGGATAACAACATCGTTCAGGCGGGGATTTACATACACCATTTTGCAATTCGTACAACGCACGATGCTGAATCCCTTTACATGGCATTCCGGTTCATGCCTGTCGGTGAGACATACCGGACAATTGCATTGACAAAATTTTTCGGATGAAATAACAGAAGGAACCATTTAAATTTTTACCAGGAACCCTGATAGATAGTCTATTTAAACTGCACAGATAAACACGTTGCTTTCCTTGTTTCCGCAGAAATGGAACAGGGATTTAAAATTCACTGTTGCAATAATATAATTATTTTTTGCCGATTTATATTCTTCTTCGATGGAAACGATCTCTAATTTTTCAATTTCACTTTTACCGTCAAACCGAACATATACTTTTATATCGAAGTTTGTATCCAGGAGTTTGGCCGGGTCAGCCGCAGCGCCATTAGACTGCAAAAACTTTTTCAGCTTTTTATAGCCGTAACGATAGTTGTAGGTAAGCGCTGAAATATCCGAAAGCACCGC
Source organism: Bacteroidota bacterium (assembly GCA_004297845.1). Taxonomy (GTDB): domain Bacteria; phylum Bacteroidota; class Bacteroidia; order Palsa-948; family Palsa-948; genus Palsa-948. Next base: position 11,132 of record SCSP01000132.1, read on the forward strand.
GCTTCCTGTAGGGTGGCTCCCTGCTCCTTTACCGGTCAGCAACTGCTTGCAGGAGAATGCTCCTTCTACTTCTACCGCATTATATTCGTACAACACGTTGAACAGCTCATCGGAGTTGCCGATAAAGTGAGGCATTACGTACACTCTGTATTTATCGCCAATTTTTTCTGCTCTTGTGATAAGTTTTATCCTCAGTCCTTTTTCCTTTGCGTATAAAATATCTTCGTAGCGTATGTTCTGAATTCCCAGGTTCAGAATTTGTTCCGGTTTAAGTACCAGTCCAAAAGCATGTACTGCGATGAGGAGTATTTTGTACTTGGCATCAAAGCCGGCAACATCTAACCAGGGGTCTGCTTCCGCGAATCCGTTTGCCTGAGCGTCTTTGAGAATATCTCCGTAATCTTTTCCTTCCAGTTCCATTCTCGTGAGAATATAGTTGCAGGTTCCGTTGAGGATGGCACGTATACTTTGTAAAAGTTCGTTGTCGTAATATTCTTCAAGATTTCTTAAGATGGGAATACTTCCTCCTACAGAGCCTTCGTAAAGGAGTGAAATATTATTTTCCTGCTGGAGCCGGAAAAGTTCCGGGAAGTTTTTGGCAAGCATTTCTTTGCTGGCGCTCACCACATTCACGCCATTTTTCATGGCTGTGCTCACAATTTCAAAGGCAGCATTCGTATCGCTGATGAGCTCTACAACAACATCCATGTCTTTTCTTTTAAGTATGTCATCTTTGTCAAATGTAAAGCGCTCGCTGTCTAATCTGCGTTTTTTGTTTTTATCCTTCACGCATATTTTTTCAATGGTTGCTTCAAGCCCCTGGGACATGTTGAGCACATCGTACAGACCCTGGCCAACGCATCCGAAACCAAACAAACCGAGCGATATTTTCTTTTCTCCCATTTACCTTGTGAAATACGAGTTGAGCCTGTTTCTCAAAAACATTTTCCGCAACGCAGTTGCTGTTTTAAAAATGTTATTGTATCACAAAACTTTTAACTCCATTCAGTTTTTTATTTTTGACTTTTGCAAAATACATTCCCAGATCAAGTTTCAGGTTGAGCCTGTAGGACAATTTCCCTTCCAGCCTTTTACTGAATACAGTCCTTCCGGCAATATCAATGATCTCCAGTTGAAGCGATTCATTCATTACCTCTGTTTGTAACAGGGCTATCGTAAATGAACCACTGTTCGGATTGGGATACAGGCTGATTCCTGCCTCCAGGGGTGATGTATCCTGTTGCCCGCTCAGCAGAGAACTCAAGGTGGTTTCCCAGATACCTCTTCCGAAAGTGGCCACATAGGCTTTGTCAAGCACTGCGTTAAATTCAATATCGGAAACAATTACATTCGGAAGCCCCGAACTTTCATTGGTCCATACGGAAGATGCAGCATCAAACCTGTAAACTCCAAAGTCGGTACCCGCCAGTAACGCGCTGCTTCCGAAGACCGTTTTAATACAATTAACGGGTGCGTTGGGTAAGTTGAAAGAAATATTTTTCCACGTTGCGCCAGCATCATTTGTTTTAAAAACCTTTACTCCGGGCACGAGGCCCGCCATCGCCACATACGCAGTGTTCGCATCGGTGTAGCTTACGTCTATGCTGGTATAATACAGTGAATCGGGAAGGGCAGAAGTAATATCTGTCCATGTATTTCCGCCATTTGTTGTGCGGTAAACACCGCCCGGAGAACTGAACTCAAAGCGTATTCTGCGGGTTGCATAGATCACATTGGCATTTGTGTTTGCCACAGCCAAAGCGGTCATTTCATTATCGTTAATTCCATTGGAGGGTAATGGCGACAACCCGGACCAGGTATTTCCTCCATCCAGTGACTGGGTGACGATCGTGCTGAATCCTGCGTATAATGTTCCGGGATTATTATAATCCGCCACAATAGGCGTTACCCATTCTGCGCTCTCCGAATTAACATTTGCACCGATACCCGTTCCCGTAATGCCGCCATCTGGGGATAAATAAAAATTTCCGTACTGGCTTGAACCAATGACCGCATAGTCGTCTGCCGGATCTAAATAATTATCC
>SCSP01000133.1 GCA_004297845.1 Bacteroidota bacterium
GGTTTAGAAGCTCGTATTGTTGCTATTTCTGCATCTAATAGGACATCTCATCCTGAAGTAAATTTCAAAAATTATAAGGAGGTTCAAAAAACATTTGATCTCAAAGACTAAGATTGGTGTGTCAAAAAATGGCGGACGGTTGTATCTATCGTCCGCCATTTTTTTGCTCGAACAAAATCCTTACTTATTCGGGGGGTCGGAGAAAGAAAATATTTATGAGGTACTGGTAACCAAACAAAACCCGCTTCTTTATCAGATAATCGAATCTAAAAAAGTTTCTCCGGGATTTTCTGCCAGTTTATCACATCAATGTTTTTCTGTCTGTTTGCCTTCCTTGATCCCCTGCAGGTGACACACCAACCCGGTGTCATAAAAATATAACTTGGGAGTTTTAATAAGCCGTTTGCTGAAATTCGAAAAATGCGGAGGGAGTAAAAAAACAATGTATGCTTTTGATCATATTAGAGAGATAGTACAAATTTTCAATTCAATTTCAAATTTGTACTAATCAATTTTTGTTTGATTTTACCGGGGAATCACGCAATTGACAGGTTAGTAGTAATTTCGCAAAGTGCCTCCAAAGCAACCTGATGTAATTTTCATTGTTCGCCTTTCGTTATCAGTGGAATCCAAAAGAAATTATACTCAATTAATTAAGCAAGAATCCAAACGCCTCGGCTTTGATTTCTGCGGTATTTCCAAAGCGGAGTTTTTGGAGGAAGAAGCGCCACATCTGGAAAAATGGCTGAAAGAAGATAAACAGGGCAAAATGCAGTACATGGAAAATCATTTTGATCTGCGCCTGAACCCTACCAAGTTGGTGCCGGGGGCGAAGAGTGTGATATCGCTGTTGCTAAATTATTTTCCGGCACAGAATCCTCCCCCTGACCCCCTCCGGAGAGGGATAAACAGCCAGCAGCCAAAAACTTCAAAGTATGCTTACGGAAAAGATTACCATTTCGTCATCAAGGAAAAACTGAAAGAGCTGATCACGTTCATCAAACAAAACATTGGTGATGTGAATGTACGCGCCTTTGTGGATTCTGCACCCGTAATGGATAAAGTATGGGCAAAAAAATCCGGACTGGGATGGATCGGCAAGCATAGCAACCTCATCAGCAAAAGCAACGGCTCCTTTTTTTTCATTGCAGAACTTATTGTGGATATTGATCTGGAATATGACGGTCCCATTGCCGACTACTGCGGCACCTGCACTAAATGCATAGATGCCTGTCCGACAGATGCGATCACCGAACCTTATGTGGTGGATGGAAGCAAATGCATTTCCTATTTCACCATCGAACTCAAGGAAAATATTCCTGCCGGAATGAAAGGCAAGTTCGATAACTGGATATTCGGCTGCGACATCTGCCAGGATGTCTGTCCCTGGAACTCTTTTTCAACTCCTCACAACGAACCGCTGTTCAAACCCAAACCCGAGATACTTAACTTCACAAAAAAAGACTGGGAAGAAATTTCGGAAGAGATGTTCAACAAAACATTTGCCGATTCACCCCTCTCTCGGTCGAAATTTAAGGGGATAAAAAGGAATGTGGAATTTTTGGGATCTACTGATGTACCCATCCGCACGAATCAGGGATTTCGCAAATTATAATACGTAAAAAATTTCCGAGTTAGAGATTAAAATTCCCCTACCTTCGCCCCACAAATCTTTTTTTATGGCATCAAAAAAAACAAGCATCCTCACCCCACAGGCAAGCGATTTCTTACGCAACTACATTAACATACCGTCACCCACAGGTTTTGAGTGCCGTCTGCCTGACGGATCAAAAACCGGCCAACAATTGTGGCTGGAGTATATTAAACAATATGCGGATACTACTTTTGTAGATGCCTATGGCACCGCGGTAGGGGTGATCAATCCCAAAGAGGATTATAAAATTGTGATAGAAGCGCATGCGGATGAGATATCCTGGTATGTGCATTACATCACTAAAGAGGGATATATCTACCTGAGGCGCAACGGTGGCAGCGACCACCAGGTAGCGCCATCCAAGCGGGTGAACATCCATACCGAAAAAGGAATAGTGAAAGCGGTGTTCGGCTGGCCCGCTATTCATACCCGTGAGCAAGGCAAGGAAGAACCCCCTTCGCTCAAAAATCTTTTTTTGGATTGTGGCGTTAAATCAAACAAGGAACTTGAAAAGCTTGGAGTGCATGTGGGATGCGTAGTTACTTATGAAGACGAATTTATGGTTTTGAACGATAATTTTTTTGTTGGCCGTGCGCTCGATAACCGCATGGGAGGCTTCATGATCGCGCAGGTGGCAAGAATGATAAAAGAAAAGAAGACAACGCTCCCGTTCGGATTGTACATTGTAAATTCTGTTCAGGAAGAAGTGGGTTTGCATGGTGCCCGGATGATAGCCAGCGCCATTAAGCCGGCTGCTGCCATTGTAACAGATGTTACGCATGATACGCAGACGCCCATGATGAACAAGATCGGTCACGGAGACATTGCCTGCGGAAAAGGGCCGGCACTTACCTATGGTCCCGCGGTTCATAATAATCTTCTGGATCAAATAATAACCACTGCCCGTAAAAACAAGATTCCATTCCAGCGTGAAGTAGCCTCCCGCTCCACCGGAACAGACACAGATGCGTTTGCCTATTCAGGAAGCGGCATCCCTTCGGCATTGATCTCGCTGCCTCTTCGTTATATGCACACTACCGTTGAATCTGTGCACCGCGATGATGTGGACAGCGTTATAAAACTTATTTACGAGTGCTTGCGCGGAATAAAGAAAAATCAGAAATTTAATTACCTCTAAGGAGGGATAAGGAAATAAATACTCAATCACCATGCCGAAAAAATTTATCACCGCTATTTCCTGTATTTCCCTTATTTCCCTTGTCCTCTCCTCCTGTGGAAACGGATCCACTGAATCACAAGCTGCTCTGACAGAAGATACTGTGGTTTCTACCTCTGCATCGGCTGATCCCGGAACGGTGGGCAATCTCATCCAATTCAAGTACGATAAACTCATCAGCAATATCCCCATTCCTTTTGACATTCTTCGTGTTCATGCCGAAGTCCCTTTGACCTATAACTCAGGAGCTGTTAACCCTGCATCCAATCTTTCTTATTATTCTTCCAGCACCTCCAAAGCGCTGAACCTGGGGATCTATGGAGGCGATCTGGCGTACAGCATCACCTACGAAAAATTTGATGATATGGGCAATTATCTCGAGTGCGTGAAAAAACTTGCCGATGATCTGGGAATTCCACTTGCTTTCGATCAAAATGCACTCACCACGTACAGAAAATTCGGGACGAATAAAGACAGCCTGGAAAAAATCGTTTTCAATTCCTACGCTGAAGTGGATAAAACATTGAAATCGAACGAGCGTATCGGTTTGGCCTCTTTGGTTGTAACGGGCGGATGGCTGGAGGGATTGTATGCCACACTCACTACACTTGGAAACATTCCTAAAAATGAAAAGTCCCAGGACCTGTACAAAAAGATATGGGAGCAGAAAAATTACCTCAACATGATCATTGGACTGCTCGAACAGTTTAAAGATGATAAATCATTCGTTCCGGTTATTGAGGATTTTAAGAGGATCAAATCCGTTTATGAAGGGCTGTCAGACACGTCAACTATCAGCGAAATAGAAGTTGCTGCTTTAACAAAAAAAGTGAGTGAAGTGAGAGGTAAGATCATTTCTCATTAACTCCGCTCTTTCCTGGTTACCAATTAGCTAATCTGTTACGAATAGTACTAATCTGACGTTTGCATTCATTCGTAATATCAGCATGCTAATTTGTCGTGTTATTCGTAACATTCGTTACCCATTCGTTAATTGGTATGCAGTTTAAGTTTTATTTTCCTTACTTTTGACTCTCTTTCATGGCAATTTTAGGAAGCATACTTAAACAGGCCATCGGCCTTCGCAAGGCGATGCCCAAACTGTCGCAGGACGGCTCACGTATCCAGATGCGCGCCCTGCGCAGGCTGCTCTCGCGTGCTGAATACACCGCTTTCGGTGAGCAATACAATTTTTCCAAACTGCTGAATGAAAAGGATTTGGTGAAAGCATTTCAGGCAGCGGTGCCCACACACGATTACAATAAAATTTTCCGCAGGTGGTGGTACCGTTCTTTGAACGGAGAACCCTTCATCTGCTGGCCGGGCAAGGTGAAATATTTTGCCCTGAGCTCAGGCACTTCCGAAGCATCGAGCAAGCAGATTCCGGTAACCAAAGACATGATCCGTGCCATACGCAGAGCAAGCGTAAAACAGATACTGGCTCAATCGCACTACAACCTGCCGAAAGAACATTTTGAACGCGGGATATTGATGCTGGGAGGAAGCACACACCTGAATTTTAACGGCACCTATTTTGAAGGCGACCTCAGCGGCATTACCGCCAGCAACATACCGTTCTGGTTCCAGCATTTTTATAAACCGGGTAGAAGAATTTCACGCGAGCGAGACTGGAACGCGAAACTTGAGGAAATTGTTCAGAACGCAAAGAGCTGGGACCTGTCAACCATCTGCGGAGTTCCGGCCTGGGTTACCATCCTGTTCGAACGCATCATTGAACACTACAATGTAAACACCATTCACGACATCTGGCCGAACCTGAACATTTACGTTCATGGAGGCGTTGCGCTCTCTCCTTATAAAAAAGGATTTGAGAAACTGACAGCCCGCCCGCTTATATACATGGAAACCTACCTGGCCAGCGAGGGGTTTATTGCGTATGATGACAATCCTGCCAGCGAGGGAATGCGTATGGTGCTTGACAACGGGATTTTTTATGAATTTGTTCCTTTCAACGAAAAGAATTTTGGAGCAGATGGCAACATGAAGGAAAATCCGGAAGCGCTTGAGATCGGAGAGGTGCAGGAAGGAACGGAATACGCTTTACTGATGTCCACCTGCTCCGGTGCCTGGAGGTATCTGATTGGAGACACCATAAAGTTCACCGATGTTTCCAAACAGGAAATCATAATCACCGGCAGGACCAAACATTTTCTGAGTTTATGCGGGGAGCATCTCTCGCAGGATAACATGAACCGTGCTGTCGAATTGGTGGCGCAGGATCTGAATATAGAAATAAAAGAGTTCTCGGTGGCGGGCATTCCATACGGATCACTCTTTGCTCATAAGTGGTATATCGGCACGGATGACAAAGCCAGTGCAACTATCCTGAAAGAAAAATTAGACGAATATTTAAAAACGCTGAATGACGATTACCGGGTAGAGCGCATAGCAGCATTGAAAGATGTGATCATAGAGATACTGCCTACCTCCGCTTTTTACGAATACATGGAACAAAAAGGAAAAATTGGAGCACAGAATAAATTCCCGCGCGTAATGAAGAACAAGCATCTGGCGGAATGGGAGGAGTTCCTGAAACAAAAAACACTCTGATGAATGAAATAGGTTCTCTGATCCGTGCAATTCTTGAAGGGGTAGGCTTGGGCATTACGCTGGCTATTCTCACCGGTCCGGCTTTTTTTGCGCTTTTACAAACAAGCATCCGAAGCGGATACAAATCAGGGATCGCATTTGCTGTTGGAGTGTTGGTAAGCGATACGACTTTGATTCTTCTTTCTTATCTGGGCGCGTTGCAGCTTTTCAGCGACCCGAAAAATAATTTTATCATCGGATTAATAGGAGGAACCATTCTGGTGATGTTTGGCATCTTCAACATTTTTCAAAAACAGCCGCTGGATCTGAACGCCAGCGGCAGCCGTGTTGAAAGGATACTTTCAGATAGGGTAAGCCTTGCAGTTGTTGCGCTTAAAGGCTTCGCGATAAATCTCATCAACCCATTTGTAATCATTTTCTGGGTAAGTGTGGTGAGCGTGGAAAGTACGCGCTACGATTTTTCTCATCTGCATATTATGGCTGTGTTCTCGGCAGTTTTGCTCACCGTATTCGCCACCGATGTGCTGAAAGCGATGGGCGCCACCAAGATTACCAATTTCCTGAGCCCGGTGATTCTGCTTTGGATAAACCGCATTGCCGGGGTGATTCTGATAATTTCCGGGTTGAGCCTGATTTGGAAAGTGGTAAATATTTTTATGGCGGGACAACCCTAAGGCCAAGACACAAGTCCCAAGACTTCTAAAAAACCATTTGAATATTATTTCTTTTTTTCCTGAGGAACATCCGAAACAATCCTGTCCTTCCGGTTTGCTGCTTCCCATGCGGTATAAAATACCAGTTGTGTACGTTTTACAAGCAGGTCAAAATTTATTTTTGATATTTCGTCTGTTTCCTGATGATAATCATCATGGATGCCATTGAAATAAAAAATGATGGGAATGCCTTTCTCCGCAAAGTTGTAATGATCCGATCGGTAGTAAAAGCGGTTGGGATCGTCAGGGTCGTTGTAAGTATAATCAAGAGCAAGTTTTGTATAGGCGCTATTGGCTTTCTCATTGATTTTATGCAAGTCTGTGCTTATCTTATCGGAACCAATGATGTACACAAAAGCAGAATCCTTTTTATGGCCTTCGTCATACCGACCGATCATGTCAATGTTCAGGTCGCATACGGTGTTGGCGATCGGGTAGATGGGATGATCTGTATAATAAGATGAACCGAGTAAGCCCTTTTCTTCCCCCGTTACAGTCATAAATACGATTGTTCGTTTGGGACCCAAGCCGGCTTCCTTTGCCTTAGCAAACGCCTCGGCCATTTCCATGACAGCTACTGTGCCGGAGCCGTCATCGTCAGCGCCATTGAATACTTTTCCGTCAATCACACCCAGGTGATCGTAATGCGCGGTGATGAAGATCACTTCGTCTCTGAATTCGGTTCCTTCAACAACCCCGATGACATTTTCAGAGCTTATTTTTTCAGCTTTGTTGGTGATTTCAATCGCAACAGGTAATTTTATTTCAACGGAGAAAGGCTGCTTAGTGGTTTGTATTTTTTTCTTGATCTCCTCAACGCTCAACTTTTGTGTTAACAGAATCTCATTGGCCATCTTGAAGGAAATCCCGGCCTGTGGAATGTTCTTTTTTTCTTCGTCTTTTTTAGCGTCAGCGTTCGGTTCAATATCTAAGGAGGGAGATTCTAAATATTCTTTCATCGACTCAATGTTGGACTCAAAGTCGGAACTCACTACTATCATTCCTTCTGCTCCTTTGTTTCTGGCAAGTGCTATTTTTTTACGATAGCTCGTAGACCATTTCGAGGGGTCCTTCTTTCCTGAAAGAAAAGAAATGGAGTCCTCAGATACTGGTTCTCCTCCCAGCACCAATAGGATATTTCCTTTTACGTCAATATCCTCGTAATCATCATAGGGAATAGCGCCTTCCGGTTTTTCCCCATTTTCAAATTTTTCAGAAATACCGTAGCCAAGAAATAAAATGTTTTTTGCTTCCAGCTTCAGGTCTTCGTCCAAAGGGAAGAAGTAAAAATCTGACAGGTTCACATATTGTTTGCCTCCTACTTCAAATTTTGATTCCCCGGGAGTGCTGAGAAGAAGCGGAACCTGTTGCATATAACTGTTATCTGTTGCCGACTTCAATCCGGACGATTTAAAACTTTCGGCAATGTATTTTGCGGCCTTTCTTTGTCCCTCCTTGCCGGTTTCCCTGCCTTCGTATTCATCCGAAGCTAAAACAGAAAGGTGTTTTTTTGCATCTTCTGCTGTAATGGTTTTTGCAAACTTCATCGCATTTTTGTCGGGTGACTGAGAAAACAGCCCCTTTCCTAAAGGGAGAAACAGGAGAAGCAGCCCCATTACCCCGATCCGCCAAAGTGCTCTGCGAAGACGAGAAGGACGAAAACAATAAAAAAATTTCCCGAAGTCGAAGAAAACGCCCGGACTCTCTTTAGGGCAGGGGAAACTGATTTCTCGCATACGCAGTTTATTGAATACAAACCTAACAAATATATTCAGCCCATCTGCCTTCCCGGCAGGGTTGTTGAATTCTAACAACAGGGTGTTTAAAAGCCCTTAAAAATCAAGACATCTGAGCTTTCAGATGACTGAACTTTGCAAGAAAAGAAACGCTATGCAATTACTCAGTCATTT
>SCSP01000134.1 GCA_004297845.1 Bacteroidota bacterium
CTTCCGATCTCAAAATCTTTACCTATCTCTATATATTCCCCTTCAGGCGATACCGAAATAATCTCCGTGTGTGGTCTGAATCCTTCGGACTCATACAGCAAAGAATATTTTTTCCCGTTCCTGCCCGGACTCAAAGGGAGAATGTACTTCAGAGTACGAGAGTTGGGATGAACCTCCTGAACAAGATTTCCGGTCTCAAGGTCGGTGGCGGAGATAGTAACAAACGACATCATAGTATCTTTTCCAAGGAATGAAATGTATCCTTTTATCAGCGTTACAGGAACAACCATGCGTTGCGGCAGGGTGATCATGTAGATGTCCTTTTCTCCTTTTCCTTCCTGCCTTAAAGAAGAGAAATACGCACGTTTTCCATCGGTAGACATGACATAAAAAATATCATCGTCTGTGGTGTTTATCGGATAGCCCATGTTCTGGGGAGGGTACCATCCTGAATCCCCCAAAACTGTAAAATAAATATCAAAGCCTCCCATTGACTTATTTCCATTGGAACTGAAAAACATAGTTGATCCATCCGGGTGCATGAAGGGTGCATCTTCATTGTATTTTGAATTGATAGTAGGACCCAGGTTTGTTGCTTTACTCCATCTTCCGGTAGGAAGTTTGACACACTTATAGATATCTGTTCCGCCAAAGCCGCCCGGCCTGTCGCTAACGAAGAAAAGCGTGTTTCCGTCAGCAGAAAAACAGGCGCTTGGTTCAAAAGCGGGACTGTTTATGTCTGTTATATCACTCGGATCGGTGCCAAGCATGTACGAATACGACCATTGGTCGCCCTCCAGTTTGCTGTAATAAATGCTTCCTCCTTTATCGTTTTTATATAGTAAGAGTTGCTGTCCGTCAGCAGAAATCCCAATAACAGCCTCGTTATACCAACTGTTTACATGTGTGCTCAGGGGTTTAGCCTCCGTCCATGTACTGTCTTCCCTTTTATAGCTGACCCAGATGTCTTCGTAATATTTATCGTAAATGTCTCTGTTGTCGTTTCCGCCGGTTTCAGAGTTAAATCTCCTGGAGGTAAAATAGATTGCAGATTCATCGGCAGTAATCACCGCTCCGTATTCCGGTTTATCGGTGTTGATGCTGTCTCCAAGGTTAGTGATGGTACATTTGACCGGAGAATTAACATAGATATTGGCGGTTTTAGACATTTCGATCCTTCGCTTTATGTCATTTGCCATGGACATATCTCCTAGGTTAACACATCTTGAAAATTTGTCAAACATGGCAATAGCCTCATCAAACCGGTAGGTGAGATGGTAAGCTTGCCCCAAAAGCATATAAACAAGTTCAGGGCACCTTTTTTCGGATGGCTCATCAGGAAGGTACCGGGCGGTAGCCTTTGGAGCGGCGGCTTCCAGGTATTGAACAGCCGTTGCTTTTTCGGAAGAAGACAAAAGGTATAACTGGCCAATCTTGAAATTCACGTTTGCATTATCCGGTTCCCATTCATGTAATGTTAAAAATGTATTTAATGCTGTATCGTTGAACCCCTCTAACATCATTAAATTACCTTGAGTGAATAGCTCACGAAACTGAGCCTTATTGACTTTTGTTTTAATAACCATTACTGAGTCCTGAGACGCAGCAATGTTTGATAAGAATAGAACAAAAAGTGAAAAAGAAAATACGGATTTTGAGCAGTTTATTTTCATGGCATTAGAATGAATCGCAAAAATAATGATTTAGAGCTAATATTCGATGAAAATATTCAGACTAATTACCTGAGAATATTGCTTTTATTCAATGCATTTCTATATCGCTGTGCATTACGGTTATGCTCATTCAGGGTTTTGGCGAAATTATGTTTGCCGGAGAAATCCTCTTTAGCGCACATATATAAATACTCATTTTTTTGGTGATTGAGAACTGCGTCTATGGAAGATATTTCAGGGATGTAAATAGGTCCCGGAGGTAATCCCGGATGTAAATAAGTATTGTAAGGTGAATTTATTTTTTTGTCTTTGTCAAGCACCCGGTTGATCGTATAATCTCCAATGGAAAAAATGATAGTGGGGTCGCTTTGAAGGGGCATTCCTATCCGAATCCTGTTAAGGTACAGGCCGGCAATGACGGGCCTTTCTTCCGGAAACTGCATCTGTTCCGTCTGAATAATGGAAGCCAGAATTGATACCTGCGACTGAGAAAGGTTGATAGCCTTTGCCTTTTCCCTGCGATCTTCCGTCCAGAATTTTTTGTATTCGGCTTGCATGCGCTCTATAAATTCTTTGGCTGAAGTATTCCAGTTAAACGTATAGGTATTCGGAATAAAAAGTGTAAGTACGGTTTGACTTTTCAATCCAAGGTTTTCTTTCAGGTATTGCTCGTTGCCGAGAAGTTCTGCCAGTTTTGTTGAATCGGCTTCCAGTTTCCCGCAGATGCGCGAAATCAATTGTTCTTTCGTACGGATATTGGTAAAAGTAAGGTTGACAGGATCCTGTAATCCTGCACGCAGCAGGTTAATGATCTCATTACTGCTCATTCCTGCCAGAATGCGGTACCTGCCAGGCCTCACTTTACCTTTGTATTTTTTCAGGTCAGCCTGCCAGAGGAAGGATCGCTCGTGTTTGAGGATGTTATTTGATCGAAGCGTGTCCATTACATTTTCAAAATCAGAACCGGTAGGAATAAAAATAATCTTCGATTTTTTAATTTCAGTAGAAGTGTTTGGCATATAAAATATACGGCAGCCAATATATACAGATGCACATCCTGCAACTGCGATGAGCAGTAAAAATCCGAGAAGCGCTTTTGTGAATAAGGATGTTTTCTTCTTCGCCACAGGATATTATTTTAAATGCATTTGCATTGCAAGAGCCTTTTTATTCTTTGGATTCTTTTTTAATATCCTTTTAACGACCGCGAGCGCTTGACTGTTTTTCTTTTCAAAGAGAAGGATTCCTGCTTTGTTGAGCAGTGCCAGCTCGTAATCGGGATCAAGTGACAGCGCTTTGTTGTAATGTTCCATAGCTTTTTTTACATTATTGTTTTGCAAATATATAAGCCCTAAGTTACACCAAGCCGGTGCAATTTTTGGGTTTTCCGAAATAATATTTTCATACATCTTTTTTGCTTCTTCTTTTTTATTCTGATTGTAAAGGGTTCCTGCAAGTTTATTCTGAAATTCTAAATTATAAGGAGCAAGAGCAACTGCTCTCTTGTAGTAATAATAAGCGTCTTCCGTTCTGCCAAGATACTGATGAGCTTCAGCAACCCTGTAGCAAGTCCAAGCATCATTATTGTCGTAGCTGTGTCTGGCTTGATTAAAGAGATGGCTGTTTTTTAATGAAATTATTTTTTTATACTCATTTTTTAAGAATAATATTCGAACTAACAGGTTATGATTGATTCCTGTGCTCTTATTCAGATATTTCTCAGCCGAATCCAGAAAGGCTTTGTTTTTGTCAAATTTCTCATATTGATTAATGTATGCTTCGGCTATTACTTCTGGATCAGGATTTTTTTCATTGATGGCAATAAGTCCCAGGAATTTTTTCACGCTCGCCATGTCCGTTTTCTTTACCGGCTTGCGGATAAAGTGATCAGTTATGGTTACGTGAGGAATATCGATAGAACCACTCCTTGGCATATGACAGGACACGCAATTATCTTGCTTCTTTGCCCTAACCTCCATTTTTTCGGAGCAGGCTTTGCTCTCCTCTCTCTGAGGAGAGGGGCGGGGGGTGAGGTGGCAGTTATTACACTTTGTATTGAAAACTTCTTTCCCTGTGGCTTTCACACTCACATGAGGATTGTGACAGGTAATACATGTCAATCCATTTTTATGAGCACTCAGGCTATTCCCGTCTGTTTTCTGTTTTCTGTCTTCTGTTTCAATGAAACATTTGCTTTGTTTCAACCTCTCTGCATGCGAAGCCATAATAAAATCCTCATCAGCACCTTCATATTTAGGAAGAAAAATAGTTTCCACATCTGATAGTTTCATTCCCGGACGAAAATCTAAAAATGACTTTCCTTCTTTTAATACAGCATTTCCCTGAAGGTGGCATCGCTGGCAAACATCAAATTGAAGATCAATGGTGAGTTTAGCGGGATTGACAATGGAATAATCTATGTATTTAGAAGTATCTACAACAATACCGGCAGTTTTTTCTTTTATATGAATTTCCCCTGGACCGTGGCAGCGCTCGCAGGAGATACCATTTGGAATTTCATCAAATTTATTCTCAGAGCCTTCAACAAAATTGGGCAGAGCATTATGACAGGACATGCACTCCAGTCCGATCTTGCGTGAGAATCGCGTATTAAATCCGCTTTCAAAGCCCGGTGGCAGATCCCACTTTCCATCTTGTGTGTAAAAGGTCATCGGCATCTGATGGAGATAACCGTTCGTATTAAAAATGTGAGAATTGGTATGCTGACCGGAGCCGATGATGTAATCTACAGTTTCAATCCGTTTGTGAACTGTATCCTTTCCCTCTAAACGAAACTCCATGATCTTCATCGAATCACCTGACCAAAAGGGAAGATATGATAAGTCGGAATATTTATCATGTACAACAGAATGTGAATCGAATTTAGCTGATGATTTTAGTTTACTCGCCTTGTCAAACGATTTCCCCATCCCTGTTTCAATGAATGTTTCGTATTTATCATAATGGCATTGCCTGCAGGCCATGATGCCTACATATTTCACGTCTGGAGAAAGATTTTTGTACGTTTTTTTTTCAGAAGAAGCCTTTTCTTTCCTTTCTTCGGTTGAAGAACCGCATTTAAAAACGGAGAATATTATTATGAAAAGGAAGATGGTAAAGAAAATATTTCGGAGGAGGAAGTACATTGTTCAAAAATACTTAAAAGCAGAACGCCACTGTGAGCGAAGCGAAGCAATTCCATAATCCCTGAAGATTGCTTCGATTGTGTCCCCTCTTCGTAATGATGTCTTATTTATATGCTAACTTCAGTGAGCAAACATTCTTGTTTTTTTCAATGATCTTAAACTTGTGTTTCTGAAAAAGTCTCACGCTCGCTTTATTATCTTCTGAAACGCTGCAAAAGAGTTCGCGAAGATTTAAGGTGTTAAAAGTGTATTTGATTAGAAGTGATAATGCCTCTGATGCATAGCCTTTCTTTCTGAATGTTTTGTCTACGAGAATTCCGACTCCTGCATTTTGTTTGCGTTCGCTGAAATTGAACAAGTCAATACAGCCAACAGAATTCAGAATTTGGGATTTAGGATTTAGGATTTTACCTGTCCCATGTCCCTTGTCCCTTGTTTCAATCATCAACCTCAGTTGCTTATCCAGATAAATATCCTTCTGGTTTGCAATAAACTCTTTTATTTCTTTTTTAGTGAATGGCTTTTTTGTTCCGCTGACTTGCCAGTTGGATTTGTCGTTCTCCCATTTGTAAAGAATATCCGCATCAGAAGGAGTTACAGCGCGGAGAAATATTTTTTTTCCGTGTAGCATGAACTACGCCATAACAAGTGAAGAACTGCGAATAGCTTCGTACACATCATTCACTTCGTAAGTTTTTATTTCAAAGGAATTAGAAGATGAGATATTCATCTGATAGCAATCCTTCATCGCATTTCTTTCTTGCAGTTTTGGGAGTAGGTCAAAGAGGAGATTCACATTTTTTGTTTCGGTATCGTAAACGGAATGACAGAAATCTTTAATAGGAGTGAGGCAAGTGGCAATGCCGATATCCGCACGCGGGTAGGCGAGGGTGCATGCGCGTATCTCCTCCTTGAGTTGTTCAAGCGTGAAGAGAGGAGGCAAAGCAAGGCGGATGAAAACCGTTTCAATATTTTTTCTGCGGATGAGCGTGAGCAGTTCCGAAAGTTCTCCATCCACCCTGGCGCCTTTCACGCTGAGGGTAAAAATCTTTCCGCTCACGGAAACTATCAGGTGAGGTGGCACACGCGTTGCGTAAAGCAAAACAAGATACACATCGTTGAGTAGGAGCGTATCGTTCGCTGGAAGAAGATTGGAAAGTTTGCAGGAAGAATTCACTTTAAATTTCTTGCCTTTATTTTGATGTTTTTTCCATTTTCAGAAACTACTATATAGCCGTCATTTTTCTTGCCCGTTGAAATCAAATTATCTATGGAAATGCGGATTCCTTTCAAAATCTTTTCACGAAGTGCTTTCCTGCTTTTCTTTTATGTGATTATCGGAGTTATTATAATAGTCTCCTTTTCTTTGCATACAATAGCATTAGATTTTTCTCTGAAATTCGGAATGCTGTGCCATGATTGCGAACTCCGCCAGATGATTTCAGGTGCATTCTCAAATCTATCATTAACTCACTTTTTGCAAATGCTTTTAAGAAATTTTCAGGCGTAGGGTTTTCCAATAAATACGCTTCATCAAAGTGAAAATATTCTTTATCATTTATTATTTTATTGTCTGCTAAAACTAAAAGCAATCTATCCATTTTTGACATGAATTTTCCAGCAATAACATATGTGCTCCATTCCGAAAAACTTTTATTCTTCTCTTTTTTATTTTTTAGAATGATGAGATGTCTTTTCTGGTCGGATTCTAAATAAAAACCTTGCGAGTTCGGTGTTTTATTGCTTACAATATTATATAGCGCCTGCCTGCCTTGATCGTCTTTATAGCCGTATTTATTTATGATTTCTTTTTGATTTATTTTCCAAACTGCTTTATTGAAAGTGAAAAGTGTAATTAAAGAACTTACATTTCTTCTTGTTCCTTTCATTTCAACTCGTCCGCCTATATCAGGAATTGCAATATTTGTTTCACTTATACCTAATTCCTTTTCTAATAAATGTCCTATTCCTGTCGGTCCCCTTCTGGATGTTTCAATGAATTCTTTTTTCTTTAATTCTTGAAGCCGTTTAACAAGTTCGATTAATCTCATATTATTTTTTTTGGCACACAACAATAAATTCGTTGCGCATTGTTGTGGATTTCTCACCTGTTACATTAGTGGGAGAGTTTTCGAGGGGCATTCTTTTGTTAGGAATATTTCGGATTATAGTTTCAATATGCTTTAAATCGTTTTCTTGAAAAATTTGTTTTGTTATTTCATCCATCGGAATATTAACTCCTTTAACGGTTCTATTGCCTACGACATAACAGGCGTGTCCGCCATGTTTCAGAACGGATGAAACATTAGCAATCGACTTTTGATAATCATAGAAGAATGAAGTTACATCCTTACATCGGTTTTCATCCTGCTTATTTATTTTTTCAATCGTTTCATTCAGCGCAGAACTTTTGAAATGATAATTAACTCCATTTCTAACTCCACCCATCAAAATATTATCAACCTGCGAAGCACCTGAATAGTCGAGCCATTGATTTGCTAGGCGGGAAAACTGTCCATATGCAACAGTGGTGCGCGAATCACCATAGGGAGGAGAGGTTACAACTATATCTGCATTACCTTCGAGTAGAAAAATATTTTTGGGAATTCCTTCAACGGAATTAAATTGATGAATTCTTGCAAATGCACCGTTCTTTTTTGTTTTCAAATATGAAATTAAACCGTTTCTATTTCTTGAAAGTTTATATTCTATTATTCCTAACACATCTGGTTTGAATTTTTTTATCCGATCTTCTGTCATCCTTACTAATTTGAACTCTCCATTTTTTGTATAAGAACATTCTCTTATTGTTTCGCTGAATGCGACTTTAAAGAAATTTTGAATTGGAACATCCGAAATTTTTTCAATATACTTTTTAATTAATGCTAATTGCCTTTGTATGGTTTTTGAAAACCAAAAGTCAATGTTCTTAAAATCGGGAAGCACAATCGAATGAATGTCTCTTTTGCCGAAACGGAAAGCAAATACTTTATCTGTGAAATCTTTCAAATATAAATCAAGTGTCTGAATGTTTAATGAAGTTGTTTTGGTTTCAGCAATTAATCTCGCAAGCGGATTTAAGTCAGTGCCGATAGCGTCAATGTCTACGATGTTTGCTTCAACCAATGATGTTCCAGTTCCGCAGTATGGGTCGAATAGAAGTTTTGCTTTTTTTCCGTATGTTGCAATTATTCTTCTCGCTATCTGCGGAATCATCATTGCTGGATAAGCATGAAAGCAATGAGTATATTCTTTTGTGTTTTCTTTTCTGAAATCCCAAGTTTCGTCTATATATCTTTTAGATCCGTTGGAAGGACTAATGATATATTTTTCTTGGAATTCTTTAACAACATTATCCTTTTTTTTTAGTTTATATTTTTTTCTTTTCTTAGGCATGAAGTAGAAGATTAAAAAGTAAAATTAGATATTATTGCCAAATTATCGTCACTGTTGTTATTCGCCCTTCACATCTCCTTCCTCACCCTTATTCTCGCCTTCGTCCTTCTTTTCCTCTTCCACTTTTCCTTCCTCGCCCAATCCCAAAAACTCCTGTTTGCGTTCTGCCTGAAGTTCATCAGAAATTTTTGGAAGTTCAGGAACATCTTCTTTCACTTCAATTTCTGTTGATGTTTCA
>SCSP01000135.1 GCA_004297845.1 Bacteroidota bacterium
ATTGGTATGTATCTCCTGCATATACTTTGTTTGACTTAGTGAAACAAAGGTATAGTGTGTGTAAACGCAGATATGATTTACGGCAGGGTCTTTAAACAGTTATTGTTTATCTAAACTGGTATCCGTTAATGATAATGGCTTATTTGATACTTTGTTTGCCTGCAATAGGGGGAACAGGTAACGGCATCAATCCTCTTAGCCTTGAAAGGCTTTTTACACATAGGACAAATTTTTTCTCTCTGTGCGGATTTCCTTTCCTTTCTTAATCTCAAAAAGTAGAGTTTACGGCAGGACACTTTACAAAATTTTGCATTGCTACGCCAGCATTCATAGGGTTCACCGCATTCCAAACAGTGTTTATGATGTTTCTTTCTATTTTTCATTGTCCAGCAATAATCATTTACTCAAATAGTTTTGAAACTACCCTAACTACTTACTACACCCTCCTCCGAGATGTAGTATGTAGTCACTCATTGTGTAACATGTTTTACGAAATACACCTTTCTCGGATGTTTTACGCCTTCAATTCTTTGTGAAATCTTTTCAAATCCCAATAACGCTAAGGCTTTTCCTATGCCTGCTGGCGGAAGAGACTCTCTTACACCCGACAATTCTTTTATCCGAATCCCAATTTCCGTTGCGGTGACTGGGAGCGAATCTGGGTCGTCCTTTTTTGCTGGGCAGAAATATTTCTGAATTAACTCAATCTCTATTGTATTGACCTGATGTAACGAATTAATTCTTTCATTTTCCTCAATCTCCTCTGTCGTTAATTGATAATCGAATCCTGCAAGAAAAAGAGCATAGCCTTGTGACCAGATGTCATTTATATTCATTTGCTCCTTATACCTAAAATCAAATTTGTCCACAGTGAAACAAAGCCATCTCACCGAGCCAGTTTCATCGGTCAAAAATTCATCTCGATTAGTGCTTCCGAAAAAACTGGCTCTTCTTAGTTTCTTTGTTGCTTTTCGCTCGTATGGATGTCGAACCTTGACAGCATGTTTACTTAACATACTTTTGAAAGAATTTATTTCTGTCCTATGAAAATTTGCAAGCTCATCAAGGTTAATGATGAAGTTTTCGCAAAGAGCAATATGGGCATCCTTGTCTGTTCCTAAGTTTTCCGTATAATAATTCTGGAGTTGTTGCGGACAGAGCCACCTACAAAAAGTGGTCTTGCCATTGCTTTGTTTCCCCATAAAGATAAATCCTTGCTTATTGAAGTTCTTACCAAGCGCGCACACCACAGTGCGAACAATCATTTTTTTGAAATGCCTGTTAAAACGCTCTTGCTCTTCTGATTCTCCTTTAATAGTTATGTATCCGCACAGTAAATTTATATAGTCAGTAGTCTTATCCCATCCTTTTAGTCCCTCCATGTAGTGCAGGAAGGGGTCATAATTTGGTGCAAAATCCGAGCGCAGTAATGCGAGTAGGTCGGCTTGTGAGCATTTGATGTTGCTACTCCGAATCTCTATATACAAGTTATTTTCGTTGAGTTGCTGAAATTCCTTATCCTCTTTCAACTTACATTCAATGACACCAGAGACAATATTAAGACGTAAATCGTACTTTTCATTTATATATTCCTTCACCTTTACTATCTGTGGTGAAGCCATAAAATTTGAATTGTACTTTTTACTCCGCCTGCTTCCATACTCTGTACGAATTTCGATTCCATGTTCTTGCGCGATATGAAACAGCCTTACAATTTTTATTCCTTCGCCATCAGATTTCAGACAAGCATCATATTGCGCATCGCACTTATCAAATTCATATTGGGGATGGAATCTGCTTATCCTGTGAAAATAACTCCTGCCTGCCTCGCCAAATGAGTCAGTCAGAGCGAAACCTATATGAAGCCACTCCTCATAGGAAGGAGTAATATTTTTCTCATCCTTTTCAATTTTTATTATAACATTCTCAACATCAATTATTGAATTCTTAGTTAGTTCATAAACCATTGAGTCTTCATTGATAAATAATTCTTCATCGAAACTTATAAACATAAGTCGCCCGACATCAGAACATTTTTTGTCAATTTCTATTCCATAGAGGCTTTTATAATAAGTGTAGAGAGAAGAAAAACATTCACGGTGTTTTTCTGGAATTATTTTTACTATCACCTTTAACCCATCACCACTTGGCGATATAAAAGACGCAAACGTATGTTTGTCCTTACAAATCTTCCACTTTAAGTTGGCGAGTTCAGATACAGAATCAAAATCAATTTGAATGAGTCCACTATGATTCTTTAGATTCTTACTTGCATGTCCACCCTCAAAAGTTCCTGATGTAGTAATGGCTGGTAAATACTTTTTAAAATTATCTCGCTCCTCCTTTGACTTCGCTCCTCGTACTTTAATTATTTTATCCTTTACCACTCCATTCTTTATGCTCTGAAATACATCCCAGATACTTTTTTCAATGGCTTGTCTGCCATTTACGGATTCAAAGTATGAAACAAAATAGGCTGTTTTGTTTTCATGTTGCGGGTCTTGGTGGATTGGGTTTGGGTTTTCCATTTTTCTGAGTGATTTGTTGTTGCTTATGTTGCTGGATTTGTTTAAGATTCTGGTAATCTGGATTGATTGCTATTAAAATATTCTGCTGAGGAAATTTTATGTAACTCCCTAATGTTACTATACTGAATGAGGATAGTAATGGCGAGTATAAGAGGACATATTTTCCTAATATATTTTCTCGCTCCTTATATAGGATTGAAAAATCGCTCACTTCTCTGATTCGGGATTTGGAGGCGTTTTGGAAATTATTCCCTGATTGTCTGGATTCTCAAGA
>SCSP01000014.1 GCA_004297845.1 Bacteroidota bacterium
GTCCTGAATTTGGTAAATCCACCCCGGGTCCCTTTATGATTTTGAAGGAGAAAAAGGAGGAGAGAAAAAAACGTCTGAAAAAACGAATACCGAAAAGCGACTGGAATAAAGGGAAATAATCAGCTTTTTTCGCTTAATTTTTTAGAGGATACGTCATATTATAGATTCCAAAATAATTTTACTTTTGCCCTCCTAAGCAACCAACAAACCAACATTTTTTATGACAACCGCAACAAGAAAATTATCAAAATCAAAATCAAACGGACACAGCAAAGTAGAAAATGAGGTTCGTAAATTTATGGCCAAGGTTGCCGCCAAAGACCCCAACCAGACGGAATTTTTGCAGGCAGTGATGGAAGTGGCAGAAGCGGTAATTCCATATACTATGGAGAACACCAGGTATGCTGACGCGAAAATTCTTGAGCGCATTGCAGAGCCTGAGCGCGTGATACAGTTTCGTGTGCCGTGGGTGGACGACAGAGGCAGATTTCAAATAAACCGCGGATTCAGAATCCAGATGAACAGCGCCATCGGTCCTTACAAAGGCGGTTTGCGTTTCCATCCTTCGGTGAATCTTTCTATCCTTAAATTTTTGGCTTTCGAACAAGTATTTAAAAACTCTCTTACCACACTTCCCATGGGAGGCGGCAAAGGCGGTTCCGACTTTGACCCCAAAGGCAAATCGGATAACGAAGTGATGAAGTTCACCCAGTCATTTATGACTGAGCTTTCCAAACACATTGGAGCAGATACAGATGTTCCTGCAGGTGATATCGGAGTAGGAGGAAGAGAGATCGGCTTCCTGTTCGGACAGTATAAAAGAGTAAGAAACGAGTTCACGGGCATATTAACCGGCAAAGGCATTCAGTACGGAGGAAGTCTGATACGCCCCCAAGCAACCGGTTACGGATGCGTGTATTTTGTACAGGAAATGCTTGCTACGAAGGGAGATTCCTTCAAAGGCAAGAGAGTGGTAATATCCGGCTCCGGAAACGTGGCTCAATACTCCATTGAAAAAGTAACCCAACTTGGAGGCAAATGCGTTACCGCTTCAGATTCTGAAGGATATATTTATGATCCGAACGGAATCAATGCTGAAAAACTTGCGTTCATCATGGAACTCAAGAATGTAAGGAGAGGACGTATCAAAGAATATGTGAAAGAATATAAATCAGCTAAATTCTTCGCAGGCAAAACGCCCTGGGAAGTGAAATGCGATGTAGCGCTTCCTTCCGCTACTCAGAACGAGATCAACGGAGCAGATGCAGAAATCCTGGTGAGGAACGGCTGCATGGCAGTGGGCGAAGGCGCAAACATGCCAAGCACTCCTGAAGCAGTTACTGTTTTCCAGAATCATAAAGTAATGTTTGCACCCGGCAAAGCATCCAATGCAGGTGGTGTTGCAACATCAGGACTTGAAATGTCTCAGAATGCTCTCCGTCTTTCCTGGACACGCGAAGAAGTTGACCAACGCCTGCATGGCATCATGAAGAGCATTCATACTACCTGCCTGAAATACGGTCAGGAAGGTAATTATGTTAATTACGTAAAAGGCGCCAACATTGGGGGTTTCGTGAAAGTAGCGGATGCGATGCTGGCACAGGGAATGGTATGAGGAGTTTCAGGTTTAAAGTCGGAAGTTTCAAGTTACATCCCGTCTTTGCTTTCTTGACACAATTCCACCAGCACTCCATTCGTGCTTTTAGGATGCAGAAAGCAGATGAGTTTATTGTCGGCACCTTTCTGAGGTTCTTTGTTCAGCAGCGTGAAGCCTTCTTTTTCGAGTCTTGCCATCTCCGCTGTAATATCGTCCACTTCATAGGCAAGGTGGTGTATTCCTTCTCCTTTTTTCTCAATGAACTTAGCAATGGGGCTGTCAGGGGTTGTAGCTTCCAGCAGTTCTATCTTGGTTTCTCCCATCTGAAAGAAAGTGGTTGTAACCCCCTCCCGCTCCACTTTTTCCGACTTATACGCTTTCTTCCCGAAAAGTTTCGAGAACAGTTCATTTGCCGAGGACATGCTCTTAACGGCAATTCCTATGTGCTCCACTTTTCTCATATGCACAATTCGGGTGAGGTATTAAAAAACCCCTCTTCCGCGATGAATATATCGTGGAGGCGAGGGGAAAAATGACCCCGACTTGCATCGGAGTCAAAAATCACTTTTTAATGAATTCTGCTGTCTTGTTATCGTAGTTCAGGTAGTAAACTCCTTTTGCCAGGTTTCCGCAATCAACCATTTTTCCGAACCCTCTCTTAACCACATTGCCGTATTGATCATATATCTCATAAAGGGTTTCTGCCGAATAGGTGATGTCTTTGGTAACCTTTACGGGGTTGTAAGTAATTTCCGGTAATGGAGAAACAAATTTTACCGGCTTAGAAATTCTTGGCTGGCTGGTATAATCAACCTGCTTGATGCGAATCTGATTTTCTCCTGAGTGCAGGGTAGGAATCTTAAAGATGTATTCATTGTTATCGCCAATGCCTTTTCCTTCAATTTCTCCTGCTGTTACCCATTTGTTCCATCGGTATTGCTGAATGATGAAAGGAAGCTTTCCGGTTTCATTTTTTGTATTCCACCTCAGCATTCCGTCACCCTCTAATTTCATGCTGATTACATCAAATGTGCTTTTAGGTTTCAGCACTTCAGGGTTCAGCACTTTGGGTTTGCAATCGTCTTTGTGTGTGATTTTTACGGTTACTTTATCTCCGATCTTAAATTGGTAATTATTGAAGTCTATTTCAAACGCGCTGGAGTTGATCTCGTCCGTGGTAACTTGTCCGTTGACTTCAATCTTCTGAACGCAAAATCCTACTCCGGTACCGGCAAACGGGTTCTGAACATAAATGTTCTTTCCCTGGTAATTACCTTCAATAATAATGTTACCTGCTGAAGCAATAAACGTAACGCTCAGAAGGATTTGAATCAGGAATAATGTTTTTTTCATCCGCTTAATGGGGTCGTTTTTAGCTTCGCAAATATAATACTTTATTGAAATAGCAACTTTTTTTCGAGGATTTTATGTGGGGTGTTCCAACTCAATAATTTGTATTTTTGACCGCATTTTTGTGTATTTATGTGATGAAAAAGTATATGGTTTTTCTTTGGGCATTGGTTATTTCCGCTTGCGGGAACACCGGCAAAGACCTTTCCTCCCGGCCCAATCCCAAGGGCGGGCGGGTGTATGGCGGCACACTCAGAATGAATGAAACCGATGAGTATATTTCATTGTATCCTTATCTTATCACAGATGCGGTTTCTCAAAGTATAGGAAACCAGATATACGAAGGGCTTGTCCGTTTCGATACAAAAAATATTACGCGGGTTTTACCCTGCATTGCCAAAAGTTGGGAGATAGATACGGCAGGATTGGTATATACTTTTCGATTAAAAAAGGGCGTGATGTTTCATGACGATCCTTGCTTCCCCGAAGGAAAGGGACGGGAAGTAAAGGCATCGGATTTTAAATATTCTTTTGAACTGCTTTGTACCGCGAGTGAGGATAACCGATTGTTCGAATCGTCTTTTAAAGGGAAGGTGAAAGGGGCTGATGCCTTTTACGAAGGCAGTAAGAGCGGTCAGAAAGCAAATCTGGAAGGGGTGAAAATGCCGGATGATTATACCCTTCAGATTACGCTCAATTCGCCAGTGAACTCCTTTTTGTACATACTGGCAGGAGTAGGCGGATACGTTATACCGCAGGAAGCCATAGAAAAATACGGTACAAAAAGCACCGTTGGAACCGGCCCTTTTATGCTTAGCAACACCGGATCTTCTGATGAAATACTTCTTCTCAGGAACCCCGGCTGCCATCGCAGGGATTCACTCGACAATCCACTCCCGTTTCTGGATACAATTCAGATCAGTTTTGTACCGGATAAGAAAAGAGAATTAGATAGTTTTAAAAGGGGAGATATTCATCTTATTTTTGGACTTCCATCCGAATCCATCAGTGAAATGGTTGAGGCACAGATAGCGGATTTCAGCAGTAAAAATCCAAAGTATTACTTGCATCGCAACTCGGAACTTACTACCCAATATTATCAATTTAACATAACCAGAAAGCCGTTCGACAATGTTAAAGTAAGGCAGGCTTTTTCGTACGCCATAAACAGGGACAAAATTATTGCAGATGTGCTGCACTCCGAAGCTTTTGGACCCGGTATTTGCGGGTTTACGCCTCCCGGTATTTCAGGATATGATATCACTGAAATAAGAGGGTACACCTTTAGCCCTGATAAAGCTCAACAACTTTTGGCAGAAGCCGGGTATCCGGGCGGAAAAAACTTTCCTCCAGTCAGCATTGAACTGAATAGCGGAGGGGGCAAACATGTGGAGGTAGTGGAGGAAATTAAAAAACAACTTAAATCCGTCTTGAATGTGGATGTGGATTTTGTGGTTGTCCCCTTTGCCCGGAAACTGGAAGATGCTAAATATGGCAGAGCTGAAATGTTCCGCTCGGGATGGATGGCTGATTACCCAAATCCTGAAAGCTTTTTGCGCACTCTGTATGGAGTAAATGTACCCGGCAGTTTAGAAAAACCTTCCTACCCCAATACGATCCGGTATAAAAATCCCGTATTTGATAGTTTACTCGAAGCCGGTTTTGCTGCCCGGAACGAGGAAGATGGATATGCTGCCTATAAGCAGGCAGAACAATTAATGATGCAGGACGCGCCTATCTTGGTTTTATGGTATGGAGAAAATCTGAAAATGATACACTCATACGTGAAGAATTTTTATTTTAACCCGATGAATTATAAGGATTTTTCGGAGGTGTATATCAAAAAAAATATATCTCAAACACCATGACCGTTTAGCTGGTAAATTGTTCTATTTTTTCCTGATAACCATGCGCTATCAATACACGATAAATTCGGATGCGTATGGCATTTTCACTCTCTCCCCAAAAATACTTCAATGGAAAGTTTTGCTTAATCTGTTAAAAGAGCAATTCTATTTTAAGGTATTGTGCCAGCAGTAACCTTCGCGATTTAATTTACAATCCTTAATCGGTATAAACTCTATTTTTGAATAAATCTTATTTTTGCGACATGTCGGATATAATCAATCTCCTCCCCGATTCCGTGGCCAACCAGATCGCTGCCGGAGAGGTCATCCAGCGCCCTGCATCGGCCGTGAAAGAGCTTTTGGAAAATTCCATTGATGCCCAAGCGACAGATATTAAACTTATCCTGAAAGATGCCGGCAGAACTCTCATCCAGATAATTGACAACGGCACCGGAATGAGTGAAACGGATGCGCGTATGTGCTTTGAACGCCATGCCACCTCCAAAATAAAAAAAGCGGACGATCTTTTCAGCATCACCACCATGGGCTTTCGCGGAGAGGCCATGGCCTCTATTGCAGGGGTGGCTCAGGTTGAATTAAAATCCAAACGTCCGGAGGATCAGCTTGGCATTCAGATTGAAATTGAGGGCAGCGAACTGAAATCCCAAACCTCCTGCGCCTGTTCTAAAGGAACCAGCATCAGCGTGAAGAATCTTTTTTTCAATGTGCCTGCCCGAAGAAATTTTCTGAAATCCGATTCGGTTGAACTCCGTCATATCATTGAGGAGTTCCAACGCGCAGCAATCGCGCATCCCGAACTTGCCTTATCACTTCATCATAATACTTCCGAACTTTTTCATCTCCCGAAAGGAACGCTTCGACAGCGATTGGTTGGAATTTTTGGCGACAGCTACAATCAGCGCCTCGTACCTGTTCATGAAGACACCACGATCGTAAATGTGACTGGTTTTATCGGCAAGCCCGAGTTTGCCAGAAAAACAAGAGGAGAGCAATTCTTTTTTGTGAACAATCGTTTTATTAAAAGTTCTTACCTGCATCATGCCATACAAAATGCTTACGAGCGGCTTTTGCCCAAGGATGCCTTTCCCTCCTACTTCATCAATATGGAGATAGACCCCAAAACCATTGATGTGAACATTCATCCTACAAAAACAGAAATAAAGTTTGAAGACGAGCGCTCGGTTTACGCCATCATCCGGTCAGCCGTAAAGCAGTCGCTCGGAAAATACAACATTGCCCCTTCGCTTGATTTTGAACAGGAAACAAGCATTGCAATCCCTCAAAATAAATCGCGTGAAGAGGTGCTGATGAATCCACCGAAAATCAAGATTGATAAAAATTATAATCCATTTTCTGAAGAAGACAAAAAGGACGAAAGGCGTAAACAGTTCGGCCCCACTTCTCCGGTTCTCTCCGTCCACGATTCTTTCAAAAGAAATGCAGAATCGGAGAATCGGAGAAAGGGAGAAGGGGAGAGGGAACCACACCACGCAGACAGCCAACTGGAAATCGAGATTAAGCCGGAACAAAATGCACAACAGGAATTCAACATAGAGGGGGAAAAAACGACCAAGACTTCAGCCTACCAGTTACACAACAAATATATTCTCGCTCATATAAAAACAGGGATGATCGTCATAGATCAGCAGGCTGCACACGAACGCATCTTGTTTGAGAATTACCTGGAGATGGTGGAAAATCATACAGGTGTTTCCCAACAGCAACTTTTTCCCCAGACATTGGAATTTTCCGCAAGCGATACGGTGATCCTGAAAGAACTTCACGAAGAGTTGCAGGGGCTTGGATTCGATATCAACGAATTCGGAAAAAATACCTTCATAGTGCATGGTACTCCTGCCGATATTTCGGACCAGAATGTATTTGAACTTCTGGAAAAATTAATTGAAGATTATAAATCCTCTCAGGGTGAACTGGGTGCTGCCAAAAAAGAAGTTGTGGCAAAAGCAATGGCGAAGAATCTATCCATACGTTCAGGAGTGCCTCTCACCAAGGAAGAAATGAGCCACATGGTGGATGAACTGTTTGCCTGCAGGATGCCCTACTCCTCTCCGACCGGCAAGCCAACTTTGATCACCATTTCCCTGGAAGAACTGGATAAAAAATTGAAAAAATAATTATAATAATTCGTATATCAGCATTATTTCGATTTCATCTATAGACTGATGTCAAACCAAGAATACAGGCCAACAGGCTTCAACGTACTGCCTACAGTCATAAAAAATCTGCTCATCATCAATGGCATTTTTTTTCTGGCAACTATTGTATTTGAGTTGAAGCTGCATATTGACCTGACCAATATTTTAGGATTGCACTATTTTTTCTCGGAAGACTTCAGACCCTACCAACTCATCACCTATCTGTTCATGCACGGAAGTTTCGCGCATATCTTTTTCAATATGTTCGCGCTCTGGATGTTCGGAAACGTGCTGGAAAATGTGTGGGGAGCAAAACGGTTTTTAATTTACTACGTGGTTTGCGGCATTGGCGCTGTACTGCTTCATTACACCATTCATTATTTTGAAATTCAGCCAACGATCACTGCCCTGAATGATTACATCGCTTATCCGGCAATCGATAAATTCAAAGAATTATTTTCATCGGAGATTTTAGATTTTTCAACCGTTCAGGAAAAGCAAAGTTTCCGGGAGATGTTAAGCAGTTATCAGTCTCTGTTAATTTCAGGCAATACAGAAAAAGCATTGCAGACTTCTATTGACTTTGTGCTGGAGTATAAAAAGGAATTTCTGAACGCTCCGGTAGTAGTAGGAGCATCGGGCTCTGTATTCGGATTGCTGCTAGCCTTCGGCATGATGTTCCCCAACTCCATGATATATATGTATTTTTTCTTTCCCATAAAAGCAAAGTATTTTGTGATACTATACGGAGCCATTGAACTTTTCGGAGCGGTTAACTCATCAGAGGGCGATAACATTGCCCATTACGCTCACCTTGGCGGAATGCTGTTTGGGTTTATTCTTATCAAAATCTGGAATAAGGGAAGAAAGCAGTTTTACTGACAATCTCTTTCTTCACAATTTCATATTCCGAAATAATCTCCTCCACAATCTTCTTTACCGGCTTTATATCTTTCAGTATTGCGCTCACCTGGCCTATTTCCAGTTCGCCATCTTCCAGGTCGCCTTCAAACATTCCTTTTTTGGCGCGGCCCCTTCCTAAAATTGTCTGCAACTCATCAGGAGTGGCTCCCTGGTCTTCCGCTTCCTGCACCTGTTTTTGAAATTTGTTTTTTATCAGACGTACCGGAACTAATTTTTTTAAAGAGAGCTGCGTATCCCCTTCATTCAGATTGGTGATCTTCCTTTTGAAATTTGAATGCAGCGATGATTCCTCTGATGCTGCAAAGCGGGAGCCTATCTGCACTCCATCTGCTCCCAGGACCATGGCGGCCAGCATCTGCCTGCCGGTGGCAATCCCGCCCGCTGCGATCACCGGAATATTTACTGCCCTTTTTACTAATGGAATAAGCACCATGGTAGTTGTTTCTTCCCTTCCGTTATGTCCCCCCGCTTCAAACCCTTCGGCTACCACCGCATCGCATCCTGCTTCTTCGCTCTTGAGGGCAAACTTCACGCTCGCAGTTACATGCACCACCTTAATGCCTCTTTCCTTCAGCCAGCCCGTCCAGGTTTTTGGGTTGCCGGCAGAAGTAAAAACGATCTTTATCCCTTCTTCCGCCAGGATATTCATGAGCGTACCAATCTCCGGATACA
The DNA here is from genome assembly GCA_004297845.1 of Bacteroidota bacterium. Classification (GTDB taxonomy): domain Bacteria; phylum Bacteroidota; class Bacteroidia; order Palsa-948; family Palsa-948; genus Palsa-948. Next base: position 8,568 of record SCSP01000014.1, read on the forward strand.
GCAAGGGAATATTCACTCCAAAGGGCTTCTGTGTTGCTTTTTTACATTTCTGAATATGCTCCCTTAAAACATCAGGGTGCATGGAACCGGCTCCTATGAGCCCCAGGCAACCTGAATTAGCTGCTGCTGCTGCAAGCCTCCATCCGCTGGTCCAGATCATTCCTGCCTGTATGATAGGGTGCTGAATACCGAAAAGTTGGACGATTTTATTCATTGTTTTGGAGTATACGGGAAATACGGATAATAAGGGCGATATTTTCGCATTTCCTTTGTTGTTTTCCCTATTTCCTTCAATGCCTCTATTTCCATATCTCCCTAATATTTCTACCTTTGTACTTGTAAATCTTTCGCAATATACAAAGTCGGGTGGAACCATAATCTTCGGACTCTCATATAATTTTCAACGCTAAGAAAGTATAAAATGAAAAAGTTAGTTCTTGTTTCCGGTCTGCTATTGATCGCCCCCCTGGCTTTTTCTCAGTACAAATGGGATTTTGGAGGTCATTTGGGTGCGACAAATTGCTTAGGTGAGATTGGGGGTAAAGAAAAAACCCGCAGGGATTTTATTCTCGATCTTAAGCTCTCCCAAACGCGGAGCGCTATCGGAGGATTTGCCAGGTATAAAATTCACCCGGATATTTTAATACGGGGAAGTGTGGGTTGGTATAGAATCTCAGGTGCCGATAAGTTTTCCACTAATCCCGGGCGTGTAGGCAGAAATCTTAGCTTCCGGAATGATATTATTGAAGCTAGTGTAACCGGTCAGTATGTATTTTATGATATTGCCGATCTGGGAAGAACTTACCGTTATCGCAACGATTTCAAGGCCTATGTTTTTACGGGTGCTGCAGGAGCTTATCACAATCCGAAGGCGGAATACAACGGAAGCTGGGTTGCTTTGCAGCCCTTGCACACGGAGGGGCAAGGCATTGTTGAAGGCGCTCCAAAACCATATTCCAGGTTCATATTCGTTGTGCCGGCCGGAGCCGGTTTCTTTTTTACGTTGCAGAAAAAGTACCGCATAGGCTGGGAGTTCAACTGGAGAACCACGTTTACTGATTACCTGGATGATGTGAGTACTGTATATGCTGATCCCAATTTACTGGAAAGTGATGAGGCGCGTGATCTTGCAAACCGGAACGATGAATTGGTATACGCTGACAACCCCGACCTTCCGGATCCTCAAAATTACTATCCGCATATTGAAGGTGGAGTGATGAAATACCCAAAGCGTGGCGACCCAAAACACAATGACTCTTACCTGAGTACTACCATAAACGCAAGTGTTCTGATCAAAGGGAAAAGTAAGTTTGGAAAGCACAAATACAAATCCTTTTTCGGCAAACAGTATAAAGGCCGGACTATTCGCGCCAAATTCTAAAGCCAGGTTAATCGTTGTTCGTTAACTTCTCCCGAAAAATTGCCTGAGTTTTGAAAGAGGCTTCAACAGCAGTGTTAAAATTCCTGCTTTCAATCCATTAATTTTCCAAGCCCTACGATCCTCTCTGTTAGCAGTTATGCGGCTGTTCAGTGAAACATTGCTGATCCCGCCTGTACGCATTTTCACCAGCACTTTATCGATATAGGAAGCAGTTGCTTTGTGTTTATACAAAAACCGGAGCATAAGTTCATAATCAGCAGAAATGGAAAATGAAGTGTTGAAATTTCCGAACTCATGGTAACAACTCCTCTTTACAAAAAATGTCGGGTGAGGAGGCATCCATCCCTTCAAAAAAAGTGTCGGGTGGTAAGATTTCGATTTCCAGCGCCTTATCACCTTTTCGGGTTTATCTCTGGAGATATATTGCAAATCTCCGTAAATGCAATCGGTCTTTGTTAATTGAAATTCTTTCACTACACGGGAAATAACCCGGTTGTCAGCATAAACATCATCCGAGTTAAGTATGCCTACTGCATCTCCTGTTGCCAGGCTGATTCCTTTATTAACGGCAAAATACATTCCATCATCTTTTTCGGAAATATGTCTGGTGATTTTTTTTTTATATTTTTCTATGATGCTCGTGGTTTTATCGGTTGATTCTCCGTCTACCACAATAAATTCGATATCCGCATGATCCTGCTCAATCACAGAGCAGATAGTTGCCTCCAGTGTAGCTTCGCTGTTATAGCACACGGTAATGATCGAAATCTTCATTTAAAGATTAAATATCTTTTTCCATACAGCAAAACTGACTATTCGGAACGCGCGCACACCGTCTGCATGACTCGAAATGTCAAAAAATTTTGCCGGATCCTTTTTTATTTTTTTTACATCAATAAAATCACTCAGCGAATCACTAAAATAATCAAGGCATTGACTTTGCATCTGCTTCATCCATTGATCAATGGGGGTGACAAAACCAAGTTTATCTTTTCGTTCCTTTATTTCTTTCGGTAAATAATGCCGTGCTGCTTCGCGAAGCAAATATTTATTTATGCCCTTATGTATCTTATAAGAACCGGGTACATTAAAAACATATTCCACCATCCGGTGATCATCTGCAAAAGGGGTTCTGGCTTCGATGGAATGCCACATGGAAGATCGGTCTTCGTACTTGAGGTACATTTTCAGGCGCGTATTGGTGAAATCTTTCAATAATGCTTCATTAAGAGAGGAGGAACGACTCACTTCCAATTCAGAGATCAATCCTCCCGAACAGACATATTCATTCACAATAGCGTTGTTTAAAAAATAATTTTTCTTGAAATACGACTTATAAAATGACTGTTGGAACGATTTCGGAAACAGCAAAGAAAATTCTCTCCGGGAAAAGTCCCGCACCATTTGCCTCAGGTTGAAGAATAAATTCCCGTCAGCCGAGGCTTCTGAAAGAAACATTCCAAATTTTCTGCACCTAAAAAGTTCTTTCCAATAAACGATGGAGTGCGACATATACCCTCCAAACAGTTCATCGCCTCCTTGCCCGTCTAAAATAACCTTAATACCTGCTTCCTTAGCCTTGCGCATAAGTTGGAACTGACCGTAGGTCCCGGTAGAGCACACCGGGATGTCCTGTGCGTAATTCAAATCTTGCATATCACGCAATAGATCCTCTGCCGAAGGACTAACACGGTGCCATTCTGCCTGTGTCTGATCAACAACATATCTTGCCCATTTGCTTTCATCAATAGAAGGATCATCAAAGCTCAGCGTAAAGACCTTTAACTTTCCACCCAAATTCACGCTGTATCCTCCTCCCGCAAGTTTAGCCATGATACTTACAATAGCGGAACTGTCAATCCCCCCGCTAAGGCAGGATCCTACCGGAACATCGGAACGTAACCGGAGTTTTACCGAATCAATAAGCAATTTTTCGGTTTCATCTCTGTATTTTTTAAAAGCTGCATCATTGAAAGAAGAAAAGGATGTATGGGTTGTCAGAGAATAATAATTTTGTCTCTGGAATGATTTTGTCCTCAGGTCGATCGTAAAGTTTTGAGCGGGCATTAATTCGAAAATAGTACTGAACATATTCTCCTCTCCCCGCTCAATGTATTGAATATCTCCCGCCAGAAATTCGGAAGCAGCTTTAATGTTAATGCATGGATTTACAAAAGGCAATTTCAACAGGGCTTTTTGTTCCGAAGCAAATGCAAAACAATTCCCGTTATTGAAATAGTAAAATGGTTTCACCCCTACCCTGTCCCGGGAGCCAAACAAAATATTTTTTATTGAATCAAAAATTACAAAAGCCCACATGCCGTTGAAATGATTGACACATTCCTCCCCCCAATGCAAATAGGATTGGAGAATGACTTCTGTATCAGTGTTTGTACGGAAAGTGATTCCTTTTTGCGAAAGATCTTCTCTGAGTTCAATATGATTGTAAATTTCCCCGTTATAAACGATCCATATTCTTTTTTCGTGGTCGCACATGGGTTGATGCCCTGCCGCAGAAACATCAATGATGGAAAGCCTGCGGTGCCCGAGTGCAAACTGAATATTTTCCTGTGAAATATTTTGAATTGGAATTTTTGGAGAATATTTTAACGAAGAGGCAACAACGCCCTCAGGGGTGTCATTTCCGTATGCCGGAATCACTTCAACGCCATTGAAAAATAAAAACCCTTCTCCGTCAGGGCCGCGGTGGCGAATAGTGTCTGACATCGCTTTAATGTGCACAGGCATATTCTCTACTGATCCGGAAATGTTTACTATACCAGCAATTCCACACATACGCGATAGTATTATTTAATTCCATGCGAAGATATGAATTCCAAATTTAGGAAAGCGAAAATAGCGTACCTTCCTCTCCGTTACCAACCATTTTCATTTAGATTTTATTGATGAGAATTGCTGTTATTGAGTTGGATTATCATTCTGAAAACTTAATCAGTTTTTGTAAGGCATTTCAGGATGCTCAGGAAGAAATAGCTGTATTTACCACCCTAAAGGTTTATCAGGATGTGATAAGCGAAGGCAATTTTTCTTCTTTTAGGTGGCATCTCATGCAAGAGAATGGTCAAACAACTCAAAAATTTATTCAAGAACATCTGTCCATTATCAATCAACACGATATTTTATTTTTTGCCACGGTGGAGTCACAATATTATGCTTATTCTTCCTGTGAGTTCCATCCTATCACCGTCCTTAGAATTCACATGATAAATAGTTTCTTTTATCGTTGGCAGAATATCAGCCCACCAAAAAACCTCAGAGATTTTTTTGACTTTCTTCATTATATCTTCAAGAACCTGATTAAAGAAAGAGAATCGCATCATTTGAAAATTTTCTTGAAAAGAATGGATTACCTGACGCTGACCCATGAGCAGATTGATTTTTGCCACAGGACAAAACTTCTGAGTGAGGGTTATCAGGTCTTACCTGTCATACCGCTTGCCGTGTTTGACAAAAAATATTACAAACAGGAAATCACTCACACCTTATATCTTACGATTCCAGGCAATGTGGATACTCACCGAAGAGATTATAAAATGGTTATTGGCATATTTGAAAAAATGATACCTCATTTAAAAAGACCTGTCCAACTGACTATCCTTGGCCGGCCCATAGGCATTAGAGGAAGAAATATTTTAAAAAGATTTTCTCAAATGAAAACGAAATATTTCATTCTAAAAAGTTATTCTGCCGAAGTGCCGCAATATGAATTTAATCAAATCATGCTGCTGACGGATGTAATACTCGGTCCGCTGCAATTGGAATCTCAGTATAAAATATTTAACGAACAATACGGATCAACAAAAATATCCGGAAATTACACGGATATTATCAGATATGGAAAACCATCTATCCTGCCTGCAAGCGTTCCGGTAGAAAAAGTATTGCTGCCCCTGGTGGACCTATACTCTTCTCCGGAAGAACTGCAAACCATATTGCTTTTCTACCTCCAAGGCAATAGACTGACCATTCGCAAGCAGCAAATGTTTACTGCACTGGAAAATTTTACTTCCGAAAAAGTGAAAAAACAAATAGTAGATATTTTTTCCTCATTGATTAGAAAATGAATGATTCTGTTGTGTTGGCTCTCACGATTTGTTTTTTATATCTTCCAAATATTTTTTATAATAATAGGAAAGTCCCGCAGCATCCACCACTCTCGCCAGAATACTTGCATAGATGGCCCCCATCACGCCCCAAAGCGGAATAAAAATAATAGTAGCCATAATACTCACGATCCCTTCTGCAACAGCAACATTTCTGATCTCCCTGCCCTTGCTTTTAGCCGCAAGAAAAGAATAGGGTTGATAAAGCGTTTTCAAAACGTAAGCCACAGAGAGCGGCATCACATAATCAGCCACTGAAGAAAATTTATCGCCAAATAATATCCTTACGACAAATTCTGATAAAAAATAAAGAACGGATAGTGAAATTATTATCCAGATCATATTAAATATAAACACCATTGGAGGGATTTTTTTCTGATCGGAAAAACGCTTGAACAATGCAGAAGACAAAGCGCTGCTAAGCATAACCATTGGCGAGCATATAATATTGGCGAGCGAATAAAATCCAAGATGCGTGGCATTGATGAAATAGGTAATAAAAATTTCATCCAACCTGTAACTGGTCTCACTGAAAACGGAGCCAATATAACAATGCCATCCATATTCTTTGTTCTTACTCTTTATCTCGTTGAATCGGCTTGGAAAATTTTTAAACGAAGGCTGAAAACGAAAAATGATATAAACAACTGCCGCCAAAGCAGAAAGCAAATTGAGCAGCATTATTTCCATTACGTTCAGCGTGCTGAAAAAAAATAAAACAACAAGCGCAAGCGAAAAAAAAAGCTGACAGAGAAAATCAAATAGGGCAACTTTTTCAATTTTTCCGGAACCTATCGCAAGCGAAGGAATAAGCAAGCGAAATGGGAAAGCAATGCACAGCGGGACCAGGAGCCGGAGCAAACTTCCAAACTCAATGTGAAACAGATCATCAATAAAAAAACTTATCGCAAATAAAAAAATACTGAATAAAATTCCGAGGATAAACGTGAGGATGAAACTTGCACCGAGCAATTCTTTTTCTTTCTGTTTATCCTTGTTGGAAGCAAGCAAAACTTCCATGGTGGGATATAGCCCAATACTGAAAAAAAAAATAAAGAAACCTGTAAGTGTCGTAAAGAATGCGTACAGCCCGTAATTTTCAGGAGTTAAAGCCCGGGTCTGAATTCCCTTTGTCAAAAAACCGAGAACGATGACAATTAATTGAGAAAAAAATAAAATGCTCGTATGATAAACAATTTTTTTATTTGATCTGAGCGTATCTAATTTCAATACGACTTTGTCCTTTATTGTTTCAAACTCAAACATTATTCAATAGTATTCCATGATCAGATGGATTAAATATGCTTTTGGTATATTTTATTAAATCTCTCCC
>SCSP01000136.1 GCA_004297845.1 Bacteroidota bacterium
AAATGACTGAGTAATTGCATAGCGTTTCTTTTCTTGCAAAGTTCAGTCATCTGAAAGCTCAGATGTCTTGATTTTTAAGGGCTTTTAAACACCCTGTTGTTAGAATTCAACAACCCTGCCCTATGGGAGTTACAAAAGTGATGTATTGCCTGCGGATTTTTGGGCTGTTAATTGTCTACTGTCTATTGCTTACTGCCTACTGTTTTTTACTCCTTAATAAACTTGCCATGAAACCCTGTCCCTCCGGTCTTTATAGAATACATATAAAACCCTTTCGGCAGTGCATCAATGGAGATTTCAAGGGCATTGTTTTGAGTACGCGTTTTCTGTTCAAAAACAACCTGTCCGGTTATATTTATTAGTTTAACTTCTGCATGGAAGTCCCTGAAATTTTCAAATCGGAAGAACAATTTGTCTTTGGCAGGAGTAGGGAAAACAGTAATCCCTTTTCCATACGGATGTTGTTCTGAAGTGGATGCGGAAGAAAGGGCGTAATTTACTGCGGCAAGAATGTCTATCCGGCCATGTCCAACCGTATTGTTCGGGTAGGTAGAAGGAGCCGTTCCGTTGCAGGTCTGAGTGCTGGTTATTTTAACGCATGTTTTTTCAAGAATGCTTTCAATGGTATCAACCTGCCCGGCAAGAGAAGGAACCGCGGATATAAGAAGCGCTACAGCGCCAACCACATGAGGTCCGGCCATGCTGGTTCCCGAAAAGGTTGAGTAAGTTCCGTTTTTTATGCAAGACCGCACATTGGATCCAGGAGCAGAAACATTGGGCTTTATGCGACCACTACCATCAATATTAATATTCCCTCTGCTGCTGAAATTTGACATAGCATCGGTGCTGGTAGTTGAACCAACGGTAAAACTTCCGGCAAAATGAGCAGGAGGTCCATTTACTGTATTGCATCCGGGACCATCATTTCCTGCAGAGGCAACCACCACTACCCCTGCCGCGCGGAGGTTAGTGATGGCAATCTCCATATTTGAATAATTACCCGAATTACAACCTTCAGCCGCATCGCATCCCCATGAATTATTTATTACGTGCGGAGCCTTGGAGGGCATCGGACTTTGGTTGGCAATGTTTGTGGGGGCAAGGAACCATTGGAAACATTCGATGTACGTGGTGGGAGTACCCGCACCAACATCCATGTTGCGTGCGCCAATCCATTTTGCCGATGGCGCCATGCCGATCTGATTTCCCAAAAGATCATCGCCAACTATTGTTCCGATGGTATGTGTGCCGTGATTATGGTCATCGCAGGGCGAGGTAGCATTTACTCCGCAGGAACCTCCACCGCCTGAATGGATCGCATCGTGCCAGTTATAATTATGATCTCCCACGATTCCGTTCCATCCTCTGTATTGCTCCTGGATGGCAATATGATCCCATTCAACACCGGTATCCTGACCGCCAATGACAACTCCCTGTCCTTTATAGCCCAGCGCCCATACCTGCGGGGCATTGGTTTTAGAGATACCCCATTCAATGGCCATAAGAGTAGCATCCTTTTTGGCTATGAGCGGATCGGGCACTACATCCATCGGCTCAAGCATTTTCATTCTGGTATTTGGAAGTAATTCTTTTACTTCGTTGAAAGCGGCAATTTCTTTGGCCAGTTCAATATCCCCCTTCACAAAAATAGTGTTCGCTATCCAGAATTGCTGGTACGAGTCTGCCTTGCTGTTAAGGATAGGAAGGAAAATATTTTGTGTGCGGATGGCAGTTTCTGTAAGCAGATTGAATACATACTCGCCCTTTTCATCTTTGGCAGGAAGATATTTCGCTCCGGAAACATCGGCCTGCTCATTCAGCATGATCCAAAACTCATTCTGCCCTTTTTTAAAATCAGCGATGAGATCCGTTTTTGCTTTTTCTAAAAATGCCTTTTCATTGTCTTGGGAAA
>SCSP01000137.1 GCA_004297845.1 Bacteroidota bacterium
GCTGGCGGTTAAATTTCCGGAAGCGGTAACCGTAACAGTATTGGAACTGCTGCATCCGGCAGCGTCTGTGATTATGACCGAGTAATTCCCTGCGCTTAATCCCGTGGCAACAGAACTGTTTCCTCCTGAGGGAGACCAATTGTACGTATAAGGAGCGCTTCCGGTGGTAACATTTGCCGTGGCGGTGCCATTGCTATTGCCGCAGCTTGCCGGTGTGGCGGTGGTGCTGGCGGTTAAAATTGTTGGCTGAGGAACAAAAGACATCCAAAAATTACAGCCGGAAGGCTGCTTAATCTGAACGGAAAAAGTATCCCCCGGCTGCGGGAAGGGAGTGATGGTTTGGGCGGTGCTGTTCGGAGGCCCGGTGTACAGACTTCCATTCTGGTACCATTGATAATTATATGTAATGACCGGGTCTGTGGGAGCCGAGATGGTAACGGGGTTCCCTACACAGTACGATGCGGAATTAGCGGTGGGCCCGCATGAGAAATCCCAGTACGAATAGGCATAATGCCCGCACTGTGTACAATCTGTATTTGTTATGATGATGGTAAGCGTTTGCCCGATGTAAGCGGAAAGGTCTACGCCAACTGTTGTCCATGGTTTATAGTAGGCTTGACAACCACTAAAACCACAATTACAACCGCAAGCATTGGTAATAACGGTTGCACATGAAGCAGCTACCGGAAAAAAACCAGGCATATTTGAACCTCCCGCGTAATGAGCGTAAGAACAGGGAACAGTATCACCATTAGCATCCAAAATAATAAACTCGCAATAAGGTTGTTGATTTACCGGGTGATTTGAGCCTCCGTCCTGTATTATCAATGCATAAGCATAAATAAGATTAATATCCTGTGCGGTAACAGTAAGAGGATATGTTAATTGTTCTGAAACAGAACAGGCCGTTAGCTTCTCTCCCAACTGTATAGATGAATTTCCAAAACCAGGGGCAACGTATGTGATGGATGGGCTTCCAGGGGTTGGACCAGGTGTGCAGGGATCCACTCCTGCGGTGGATATGATAGAAAAATTGGGCGTGGCAGGGGCAGCAAGGGCAGAAAAAGCAGGAGGGTTTCCTCCGGCATTACTTCCAATGGCGCCTTGCCATGCAGACCAACCATTTTCAACACCCAGATCAGTGCATGCGGCATTAACCACCGGTGGCGGTTGGTTCCCTTTGGTTACAGATGTCCATTTTAGTCCTTTGCCTTGTAATGCTATCGCCTTTCTCTTCGCAATTAATTTTTCAGCAACCGCATCGGGAATACCATCGCCTTTCATCATTAATTTTACCTGCTTATCATCGTAGTTGTCTATAATATTCTGCTTAACCGTACGGGGCATATCCTTATGTAACACATCCTGCTGTGAAAATACACTAACCGAAAAGCAAATAAAAAACAGCAAAACAGCAGCAGGGAAGAAAAAAGGGGCGATGAATTTTTTGGCTAATTGCATATTTTTAGTTTTTAAGGGTAAATGTTTTATTTTTTTTATCGTACGATGTTCATCCCGATTCACTTCGTTCATCGAGGATCAGCGTTTTAGTTATTTTACCGAACGATGCTGACATGCCCTATGTAAGTATGGCGCCTGTCAAAAATATCGGTGAGCCGCACTTTCCAAACATATACATCCTCCTGGGCAAGCTGCCTGCTGTTGCCGCTCATATCAAGACCCCCGCTTACTACTACTCCATCCCACTTGCAGTAAGAAGATAATCCGTCCTGTCCCTGGTTATCCCAGTTTGTGTTCTTATCTGCGTGGTGGCAATCCCATATCTGATTACCCCATCG
>SCSP01000138.1 GCA_004297845.1 Bacteroidota bacterium
CCGGCTATTCTTCCGCAGTTAAAGCAATCGTTAATATTTGTGGCGCCATTGGAGATACCTCGTGGATGGAACCGGGAGATGAACCTTTAGCAAGCGCACAGGGAAATGATGACAACACGGTTCCCTATTGCACAGCGATGATTTCCGTTAGCGGTTTTCCGGTTATGATAGTGAGCGGAAGCGGATCCATGGTAAAGCGCGCAAACAACTTAGGAATTCCAAACAGGATACACACTTTTTACGGACAAGGCCATAGTTCTCCCGCTGCTCCCGGAAATATTGACACAACCATCGTTCTTACCAGCGATTTTTTTTATACGCAGATGGGCTGCACTCCAATCAATACGGCTATTTATACGAATGTTCCATTGTGCTTAAATACAGGTATAGATGAAATCATTTTATCGGATGAAAATGTAGAAATATCCCCGAATCCTTCAATGAGCGATGTACTGCTGAAATTAAAAAATGTGAAAGGAAATAAATTTTCAATCCGCTTAACGGATGTTACCGGAAGAAACCTTCGTGAGTTTCAGGTTTCAGGAGACAGATTTCAGGTTGAGAGAAAAAATCTGCAAAGTGGAATTTATTTCCTGAAACTGAACTCGGATGCAGGGGAAACATTTACAGCAAAAATTATTTTTATTGAATAAGCAGGAGTCCTGATGAAAAAACTTTTTTTTGTATTTGCCCTGCCGGTTGCCTGCTGCCTGCTGCCTGCTTTCTTTTCCTGCCGTCCCGATTTAAAAAAACCTGCTCCTTCTTCAGGCGATGCGGATTTTTCAAAGTTCGTTGCGCTGGGAGGAAATTTTATGGCGGGAGTTCAGGATGGCGCATTGTATAAAGACGGGCAGCAATATTCAATTCCCTATTTAATGGCAAAGTATATGCACCTTGCGGGTGGCAGCGCATCTTTTGCTCAGCCATTCATGCCGGATAATTCCGGACTTGGAATAAATGCGAAACCATGGGAAAGTGATTATCAGCATGCAAGCAACCTGCGCTACAAAGTGGATTGCCAGGGAGTAAACGCTCTCAAGCCGGTGAAAGAATTATTTTCAACTGCTTCTGCGGGAATTTATCTGCAGCATTTGAGCGAAAGTTTTCAGAATCTTAGTGTCCCGTTCGCGAAGATTTCCGATTACACCAATACGTCTATCGGAATTTCAGGAAATGAAAATCCATATTACGCCCGTTTCGCAAGTAATCCCGGAACTTCAACCATGCTGAGCGATACAAAAGCGCAACAGCCTACTTTTTTTGCACTATGGCCGGGCATGGAAGATATTTATGATTATGCCCGCAATGGCGGATACAACCAAAGTATTCTTTCTGCTGCTTCCTTCAGCATCTATCTCGATTCTATTCTTTCGCAGTTCAACACAAAAGGAATCATTGCCAATATTCCTGATCTAACGTCTTTTCCTTTTTACACCCTTGTTACATGGAATGCGCTTGAATTGACTCAATCCAAAGCCGATTCTCTTAATCAGCTCACCGGTTATCTTTTCAACTTTGTTGAAGGGAAAAATGGATTTGTAATTGCTGATCCTAATTCCTCTTTTGGCTATCGGAAAATGCTGAATGGAGAATATATTTTACTCACTGTTCCGCTTGATTCTGTTAAATGTGATTTTCTCGGAGTGTTCACTGAAATGCCCGATCGTTATGTGCTTGATTCAACCGAAGCGCTGTTTATCAATAATTCTATTGCACAATATAATACCATCATTGCCGCTAAAGCACAGCAGTATAATCTTGCGCTTACGGATATGAATGCGTATTTCAAATCAGTCTCGGCAGGAATAAAATGGAATGGAGTTGACTTTAACGCAGTATTTGTGAGCGGAGGATTTTTTTCTTTAGATGGCTACCATCCCAATCAAAAAGGGTATGCGCTTATTGCAAATGAATTTATCCGCGCTATAAATTCAAAATACAGTTCTACTATTCCCCGGGTGAATTGCCCTGAGTGCTCAGGTATTAAATTCCCTTGAATGAATTGCCTAAAAATTTACCTTCACTTTTGAAAGACAGTAACCTGATTCCAATTCCGCCACTCCGCAGGAACAAAATAGGTAACATGAAGAATAAAGGACTGTTTCTTTTGCTATTCGTACTCGCTGCAAATTTTTCCCCCGCACAACACCCTGATTCTCTTCAACTTGCTGAAAAATACAAAAAAGTATTTCCGGGGATTACACTGGGCTGGAACCAGGTAGGATTTTCAACAGGTGAAGCAGGGCTGCTTATTGGGCTGACGAATAATTCATCGCAGCAGACTAAAACAATGTCTATGATTATGCATGGTCCCTCTTTTGGATGTCAGGTCGGAACATACAACAATGCTTTCAGGGTAGCGCCTAAGTTCTCCTATGAGTATTATACTACTTTTGTTGGAGGAAGAGTATCTGTGGTGGATTACATGGATGATCACATTCATTCTCTTTACTTCAGCCCAGAAGCAGGGATTTCTTTTGGCGCTTTTCTGAACTTCTTTGCCGGAGCTAACTTGTTGGTTTCGGGAAATGAAATACAGGACGTGAAAACACTCCGGTTCACGGTATCCTTAAATCTTCTTTTATTTTATTTTGGAAAAAACCAATCAAAGAAAAAATAAATATTTTTATATGAAAATTAACATTCCCTTCATTGTTGTATTATTATTTTTTACCCTTTCCTCTCAGTCGCAAACCCTGGTGGGCAGCTATGTATGGGATCCCACTTCTGCCCCCAGTTGGTCATTTACCGCGAATCCGGGTAAATGCTATATGCTGAAAGTGATCGGATGGAGGGGTGATTGTACAGCTCCCAATGGTTGTTATGCTGATGCGTATTATAAGTTTGATTTTTCAACAGGGCTTCTGATTTCTTTAGTAGGCAACTGGTGGACAAATTCTCCTGAGTTTGCAAGTCTTGCCCCTGTCCCGTTACCTTATGATCCCACCCATATCTATTATTATTATTACAAAGTATGCGATGGGTTTTCCCACACTATGAGTTTAGATTATTCGGATGCAAACTGGGGAAATAATTCAGGACAAATGACGTTTGAATGGTACGAACTGCCTTGCGACACTGTAAGTATAGCGAGCAACGTAAAATGTGTTAATTCTTCGGCAACTGTAACTCTTTCCGGGGGACTTTCGCCTTACACCTATTCATATTCATGGAACACTTCCCCGGTTCAAAATACTCAAACTGCAACCGGACTCTCTGCCGGGGCTTACACCGTTGCTATTACTGATAATATGGGATGTACCTATACGCAAACTGTTTCTATCGCCAGCGTGAACGGAGGAACCGTTACCATCGCATCTCAAACAGACGTTCTGTGCAATGGCGGCAGCACAGGCACTGCCACTGCCACGATGAACGGAGGAACAAGTCCGTTTACTTATAATTGGACAAGCGGACAGACCACTTCTTCCATCACAAATTTTTCTGCGGGAAATTTTTCAGTGACGGTTACCGATGCTAACGGATGTATAACCACACAAACCGTAACCATTACTGAACCCGCCTTGCTTACTGCCATTGCCACTGCCACTAATATAGATTGCACTAATCCAACGGCAACGGCTACAGTAACACCAAACGGAGGAACCGGTACATACACCTATAATTGGAATCCATCAGGTCAGACAACTCCGATTGCCACAGGACTTGGGGCAGGAAATTACTCTGTAACAGTTACCGATGCCAACGGTTGCACGGTTACGCAGACTGTTGCAGTCACATCCGTCATTAGTACATTAAGTGTAAGCGCAACTTCTACTCAGGCCGGTTGTACCATTAATAATGGAACCGCAACAGCAATTGCCGGTGGAGGCGCGTCTCCATATACTTACAACTGGAGCAACGGGCAAAGCACACAAATTGCCACAGGACTTGCGGCAGGTAATTATACTGTAACAGTTGCCGATGCCAACGGCTGCACGCAAACACAAACGGTAACAGTAACATCAAGCAGTGCATTTACGGTAAACGCGTCTTCTGCTTCTCCGGTTATATGCGCTTCTGCCACAGGAAGCGCTTCCGCTTTCGCTTCAGGCGGAACTTCTCCCTATGCTTATTTATGGAATCCGTCTGCTCAGACTTCACAAACAGCAACCGGACTTGCCGCAGGAAATTATTCAGTTGAAGTTACCGATGGCAATGGCTGCACGCAAACGCAAACCGTAACTGTAACTTCTTTCAACCCCCTGTCGCTTACCGGTACTTTTACGCAAACCCAGTGTTTGATTAATAATGGAACTGCCACGGCAACCCCGAATAACGGAACTGCGCCCTACTCTTATCTTTGGAGCAACGGGCAAACCACACAAACTGCCACAGGCCTTGCAGCAGGCAATTATAGTACCATAGTTACCGATGCAAACGGTTGTACGAAGTTTCAAATAATGAATGTTACTCAAACTCCTGGTCCTACTGCCGTGGTCACTGCCGCTGCCGTCAATATTACGCTCGGAGGCAATACGCAGCTTACTGCCGCCGGAGGCGGTACCTATCAATGGTCGCCTGCCGCAGGATTGAGTTGCACCACTTGTGCCAATCCTATTGCCACACCGAGTTCAACAACCAGCTATTGTGTGTTTATTACGGACGGAAATGGCTGTACCGACAGTGACTGCATTACCATCAATGTAGAAATTCCATGCGGAGTAATTTTTATGCCCAATGCTTTTTCTCCCAATGGTGATGGGGAAGATGATAGTCTGTGCATATACACATACAATATTTCCTGTATCACCGATTTCAAGATCACCATCTGGGACCGATGGGGAGAAAAAGTTTTTCAATCCATCAATCCGGATTTCCGATGGGATGGCTCTGATAATACAGGATTATTAAAGGGGCCGGAAGGAATAGCGGTGTTTGTATACCGTATGCAAATAAAATTGATAGGCGACACAAAGATTGACAGAAAGGGGAATGTGAGTTTAATCCGATGATTATTATTTACATCGTCTTCAACTCCGCCACTAATTCAGTGAGCGCTTTCTTGGCATCACCGAAGAACATGCTTGCCTTCGGATTGTAAAACAGTTCATTGTCAATGCCCGCATAGCCCGCATTCATGGATCGTTTGTTAATGATGATGTTCCTGGCGTTTTCAGCTTCTAAGATCGGCATTCCATAAATTGGAGAGGCAGGATTTGTTTTTGCCGCAGGGTTCACCACATCATTCGCTCCTACGATTAAAACCACATCGGTTGTTGGAAATTCACCATTGATTTCATCCATCTCCACTAATTTTTCGTATGCAACATTTGCTTCCGCCAAAAGCACGTTCATGTGGCCCGGCATACGTCCTGCAACCGGGTGAATAGCATATTTTACTTCAACACCGCGTTCTTCTAAAAGCATTTCCAGTTCATGAATTACGTGCTGTGCCTGTGCAACTGCTAATCCGTAACCCGGAACGATAACCACTTTTTTGGAATAGTTCATCAGCACGGCAACATCCGAAACAGATGCCTCTTTGGTTGTTCCTTTCACTTCTTTTCCGCCTGCTGCTGCTCCTGCCGTACCTGCGCCAAACGCTCCGAAGATCACGTTGGAGAGCGGACGATTCATGGCTTTGCACATTACAAGGGTAAGAAGTGTTCCTGCAGAACCCACGAGGATTCCGCCCGTGAGCATGACTTTATTTCCGTACAAAAATCCTCCGAAGGCGGCAGCTAATCCGGTAAATGAGTTCAGCAGGGAAATTACAACCGGCATATCGGCACCCCCGATTGGAATCGTAAATAAAATTCCGTAGAGCAGGGCAGCGGCAAAAAGCAGATAGGCAAGCATCATATTTCCTCCTGAATAAGCCACATATCCTGCAAACACAACCACTCCGAGCATTACCAGGTTGTTCAGCATGTTATACGCAGGCAAGCGAAGGGGTTTGTTCATGGTACCGTTCAGTTTGAGGAAAGCGATAATACTTCCCGAAAATGAAACTGACCCGATCACCAGTCCGGCAACGATCGCAATCATAGTGCCGATAGTCGCAGCTTCTCCCGAATGTTGCAAGTGCGTAAATTCGATCAAAGAGATCAAGGCAGCACAGGCGCCTCCCATCCCGTTAAACATGGAAACAAGTTCCGGCATTTTGGTCATCTGAACTTTTTTCGCTGTCATCCAGCCGATGATCGTTCCAATTGCGATAGAGGTGAAGATCAATCCGTAAACCATTCCGCTTACTTCACCTTTATGAAGGAAAATAGTTCCAAAAATGGCGATGATCATTCCAACTGCGCCAATAAGATTACCGTTACGCGCTGTCTTGGCATTGCCCATCATTTTAAGGCCAATGATAAAGGTTACGGATCCGATCAGATAACATATCTCGAGTAGATGTTGTTTCATAAATAAAAAATTAAATTCTAATTGTTAAATACGAAATCCGAAACAAATTCAAAAAAATAAATTTTAATATTTAAACTGATTCTTTTGGTGCTTCTGATTTCCTGAGAATAGAACCGAATATTAACATAAGCTCAGTAGCTTCCTGAATCAGAACACCTCTTTCTTTTTCCAAATTTTCTTTGCCGTCAGTATCAACAAGTCGCAGGAAAAATCTTGATTCCTTCGACTCTTTTCTACTGATTTTTATATGCATTCTGAAATCTTTTATGCCTAAAGATTCGTTTGCTTCAATATAGTTTGCTCCAATTGAAGCAGATGCCCTAACCAATTGTTTGCAGTCTTCATTATTTGAAACGGTTCTGGGAAGCAATTTGATAAATTTACGAATGGCCTGAGCGAACAGAAAAGTCCTTTCTTCAAGATCATACGTTTTGTTTTTTTCTTCCAACATCCGCTATTTTTTTTGTATTTATCTTAAGTTTTAGAATTTCCTATTTCGTGCTTGTTTCGTATTTCGTGTTTCGTATTTCTGTTGTTTATTTCTTTTTCTTAAACATTTCCAGCATTCTGTCAGTTACAACAAATCCTCCAACCACATTGAGCGTTCCGAGCAGCACGGCAAGAAATCCGAGGATAAGCGCAAGTGTATCGGTCGGATCAACCTTGAGCATAACATAAATGGCCCCTACAATCACCACTCCGTGAATGGCATTTGCACCAGACATCAAAGGAGTATGAAGCACCGTGGGCACTCCTCCAATTACTTCTACGCCCACAAAAACAGAGAGAATGATAAAGTAGATCATCTCTTTGTTGTCGTTAAAAAAAGATAAGATTTGTTCCATAAATCAAAAGATGGTTAAATGGCTGAATAGTTAAATGGTTAATTTTTCTTTGGTGAGTTTTATCTGATAGTTAATTTCTTTTGGAAGCAGTTGAAGTTCATTGAAGATATAGTTGTAATCTTCTTCGGATAACAGTTTCCGTACTTTTGCTTTTTCGTTCCAATCAAAACTTTCTTTTGCTGACCCTGAGCTATACCTGTAAAATTTAATTTTATCTTTTTTGCCGTGCCTTCCAAAACCTTCTGCAAGGTTTGCAGAAATAGAATCAACTGCTTCCACAAACTGCCCGCCAATGTGTTTTTTAGCAAACCAATCCCATTTCATGACTACTCCCCAAACGTAATTACTAAGAGTAAATGCAATTTTGTATGCCCGAACATCGTTTAGTGTTAAATATTTTTTCTCAGTAGTTTCCATCTGTAAATTTCAATAATCTTTTAGTATTTAATCATTTAACCATCTAACCATTTAGCCATCAAATCATTTCTTTTTCTCTCCTTTATGCACAATTAAACTTCCTTTTGTAATATCTTCCTCCATTTCCCATTTGAATTTGTCTTTATCGGCAAGGTGGAGCAGAAGTGTTTCAATATTTTTAGCATACAGATCGCTTGCATTCAAAGGAAGAAGAGAAGGGATGTTTCCTTCGCCAATAATGGTTACTCCATTCTTCACTACATTTTTATTCAGTTCGCTTCCCACTACGTTTCCTCCCTGTTCAACGGCCATGTCAACAATCACGCTTCCGAAACGCATGCTCTTTACCATTTCCTCGGTAACAAGCACGGGCGCTTTTTTGCCAGGGATAAGCGCTGTTGTTATTACTATATCAGCTTCTTTTACGTGTTTGCCTACAAGCGCTTGTTGTCTCTTCAGAAATTCTTCCGAAACTCCTTTTACATATCCGCCTTCCATTTTAACAGAGTCATCGCCTTTCATTTCAATAAATTTTCCGCCCAGCGATTGAACCTGTTCTTTTGTTTCAGGACGGATATCCGATACTTCAACCACAGCTCCCAAGCGTTTTGCGGTAGCAATCGCCTGTAAACCTGCAACCCCTGCTCCGAAGATCACCACTTTGGATGGTTTGATTGTTCCTGCAGCGGTGGTCATCATCGGAAAAATCTTTCCTAAAGTATCGGCAGCCAGAATTACTGCTTTGTATCCTGCCAGATTTGCCTGTGAAGAAAGCGCATCCATCTTCTGCGCGCGGGAAATACGCGGCACCGCATCCATTGAAAAAGCTGAAATGCCCGCTTTTGAGCAGGCATCGACTAATTGTGGATTTGTTGCGGCAAACATGAAGGAGATCAGGATCGCTTCTTTTTTCATCTTGCTGATCTCATCGGGCTGAGGAGCGTTCACCTTCAAAACCACATCTGCGTCAGAATAAGACTTGCCTGAATCAAGAATAGTTGCACCTGCAGCAGTGTAGGTTTCATCGGCATAAAAGGAGTTGAGTCCGGCACCTTTTTCCACCATTACTTCAAATCCTTTTTTAACCAATCCTTTTACCACATCCGGTGTAAGAGCAACGCGGTTCTCTTTGATTTTGGTTTCTTTAGGTACAAATAGTTTCATATTTCGTTGTTATTTGGTCATCTTAAACAACAAACCCCATGCAAATGCAAGGGGCTCCCGCTTTGGATGCTATATTCTGACTTATTCTCTTATTCATAAATGTTTTAAAAGAGAAGCGAAATTAATAATATTCGGGAACTCGGCAAAATCATATTATTCCACGTCATTGATAGTCTGGGGAAAGCATCTATGAACCCTTCCAGAGGTTCAGGGTGACAGTGCCTGTGGACAGATTTAATTAACAATCCTGTACTTTTCTCCTGCAGTCTTGAGCGAAGCCCCATTAAAATGCCACCATTCAGTTGAGATAATCGTAAACCCGGCTTCTGTCATCACCTCACGCAATAATTTTCTGTTTTCGAATTGACGCCAGGAAAGTTTTCCTTCAGCAATCATTCGCTGTTCTGCAATAGGATGCCCAAGTTCCCCGAAGTAATCATACGGAGTACCCATGTCCATTTGCCAGCCATCTTCATTCACGATGCTTACGTCCACCGCACAGCCGAAATTGTGAAGCGAGCCCACCTGAGGGTCGGAAACATATTTGTCTTTATCTTTTTCAGGAATCTGGAGCATATCCCACATGGTTTGCTGAATGTTTAAAGGGCGCACGCCATCAAAAATAATGAGAGAATAGAAGGAATATTTTTCTTTCAGATTTTTTTGTGCTTTAGCAAGTTTTTCCGCAATGTCTTTTTGCAGGTAGCAGTTTTTGATGTCCC
>SCSP01000139.1 GCA_004297845.1 Bacteroidota bacterium
TATTTCTTCAACTAAATCGTTGAGTATTGTTGCAGCACGACTTAATCCTCCAATTCTTTTTTCATATTGTACTACATCCGCAGCAGTTAATTCAGGGGATGATATTTTTAGATAGCCACTCTCTGTTTTCCTGCTTTCGAGTAATTTCTCCGGAATTTTTTGTACGCTTAAATAATTCACTTTTATTCCTTTTTTGTGAGTTGGTCTTAATTTCGGAAAGTCAGTAAACACAAAAAATTCCTGTGGTTGTTGGTGTGCAGCTCCATAGAATGAAGCAGCATTAACTAATCCTAAATAATACGGACGTTTTAAAAATTTCATAAACCCATCTAAAAACATGGATGGTGGAAGTATGCCACGATTGGCATATTGCGGTGGAACAATGAGGTAGTATCCCTTATGAATAGAAACAATTTCTCCTTTTACCGATAAACGGGATAATGAACTCCTAATTGCGATATCAGATTGGGAAGTAAACTCCTTTTTTACCTGCTTAAGCGAAAAAGCAATCTCTCCCTCTGAAATCAGCTTGTTCACCCAATCTCCCAAACTAATATGTAAATGCTTATCCTTCATAAAAGTAA
This sequence comes from Bacteroidota bacterium, assembly GCA_004297845.1. Classification (GTDB taxonomy): domain Bacteria; phylum Bacteroidota; class Bacteroidia; order Palsa-948; family Palsa-948; genus Palsa-948. Next base: position 585 of record SCSP01000139.1, read on the forward strand.
TTTGGTGCGAAAAGTACCGATTTTCGGTGAATTACGCACCAAATTACTTAAATAAATTTACAAATAAGTTGTTTTTCTCTTTAAATGGCTGTGAATAAGCGATGTCGAATGGATAAAATAAAATAACCCTCTCTCTGCCGATCCCCCTGAAATAGCTTGGTATAACAATACAAATTATTGGCAATATCTGTAATTATTGCCAATAATTTGCATTAGCTTTTTGATTGGAGATCACATTATTATCCCTGAAATCCCTTTTTTACATTTCAAAACTTGTAGCCAAATCAGCTTCTCCATCGCCCTGTTTTCCTCTGTACAGCTTTTAAAGTTGTAGTCCAGTCGGTTTCTGCTACTATAATCTACCGCCCATTCCACTGAATTTTGGCTCATGGTTTAAATACCTATTCACAAAAAAAAGGCAAACGATTAAAATCAAAAACCATTTAAAAAATCATTCACATGGAAAGTAACGCAGTATCCAACACCAATTGGAAGGAAATCGGAATCACAGCAGGAATCGTCCTGGTTGTTGGCTTTGTTGCCACACTCGGAGCTATTTATGCCTCAAGAGGCATAGATAAAGCGCTGGCTAAAAAATCTTCTTCAAAGGAGAAAAGTGATTCGGAAAAGAAGGCTTAAGTGTACATAAAGCCTTGCAGGAATTACAACAAGAATTAAAAATCAATTATTAACCATTAACAATTCAAAACCATGAATAAATATAACGAAGAAATCAGGCGTTATGAGCAGGAGGCTGAAGACCGTTACGATGATTATGATGACGATAATTTCGATACAGGTCTCGAAGGTCAGGATTCGTATGATGAAGATTCATACGAAGAAGTGGAGTATGTGGGCGAAGAAGAAAGTTACGATGATGATTCATACGATAGCTACGCTCAAAACTCAATCGGAAAAATCAATCCGAATGACCGTACCCTCACCATCACCATCAATAACACCAGCGGAGCAGATGCAGAAGCTATCGTGTTTGGTGGTAACGAAGGCGCAGCACAACCCGCAGGCGTAACCGTAGTGGTGCAGGAAAGCTCGCACAACGAAGTAAGAGAGGAAAGCAAAGCGAATCCTTTCAAAATACAGGGTATGAAAATGTCCGTTTCGGATCCCTTGCAGTTTGATAACGTATGGGCCATCCTGCGTAGGTCAGCTTCAGGAGCAAGAAACTCGCATCCGTACCAACCACGAAATGCGACCTCGCCTCAGAACACCGATCCAAAACTCATTGACGATGCCAGCTTCGAGATGGACGTAACAGGTCAGGACAGCATCCGCTTTTTACAAAAAGCAGGTGTTAAAACGACCCTCACTTTCACCATCAAAGCACGTGTTGACATGGGCAATGTATTGGAAGGCCGTAATGTAGCTGAAGTGGCTACCGCACCACGCCCGACAGGTTTACCACAAATTGACCTGGCTAAACAAAAACCTTCCAATGTATTTGGAGTGAAGCCAAAACCTAAAATGGTGGTACGCAAAGTTGTACGCAGACCAGTTGCAGGTAAACCCGGACATAAAAGGCTGTTGAAAAAACGCAGAATGAGCTGAGTTTCAGCTAAGGGTTAAACAGAAAAAGCCAAAGCGGGAAACCCTCTCAGCTTTGGCTTTTTTGCCTCAAAGAGGCTTTAATATGTCAAACCCACAAGCCAAACCAAATTAAAACAGTAAACCATGTGTAAAGGAAAAGCGCAAAACCGGATTGATTACATCGTGCTTCAAAAGCCCTCAGAGGCAGCTAAAATCGTTGAGAAGTACGGATATGAAGCACCTGCGAAAGTGGATGACCTCGTTCAGGCTGTTAAGCTCCTGGTGAAGAAAAAAGGAGAACCAATTATCAAAGATTTAATCGCCATTCATCCTGAGAAAAAGCTCATCCTTGAAATATCAGGGCACAAATCGGATGAGAGTAATTTCTGTGGTTGCAACAGCTCTTACTCGGAAGAAACAAAAGAGTTGCTCGACAAACTATCCGAACTATCCGTTGATGACCTGAGCAAAGTCTATGATGATCTAAAGAAAGATGTAAAGGATAATCCAACAGATACAACCCTGATGGCAAAGGTTGAAACAGTTTGGGACGAAATAAAACGCAGAAAAAAACAAACTCAAAAAATTGAAAGCAAGCAAGAAAACAACCAATGGCTCAAAATAGCATTGGGAGTTATTGCAGGATTAATCATTGGAAAAGCAATCAGCTAATGGTAAGAATCATTAATCAACAGAAGCCAAAGGAGCAGCAGGTAAAGCTCGATGAGAAATCCAACGCATTGCTTCAGCTTATCGGGATCATCATTGCCGATAACCCTAAAGCCACTCGGAAGCTATTGGAAGAATACAGCGTTGAGTTTTCTGAAAGTCCGACTGACCAAGAGCTTACCGAAAAACTGCTTTCCGCTATTGGGGAATGCAATAAGGAGTTCAACAATGACCTGGCAAGACTAATACTGGATTGTACACTTGAAAGCACATACGACAATTTTGATTTCAAATCTCTCTTTAACAAGGGCAGTGATTCAGTGGCAGAGGAAGGCGGAGAATCTTCCGGTGGCGGAGGCGGTGGTGGTTTGTGGGGAAATATAGCCAATGCCGTAGGTAAAGTAGGCGGGGCTATCGGGCAAGGTGTAAAAGGAAGGCAAGCCAAAGACCAGGCAACATCACAAACGCTTCAGGGAATATATGCTTACAAGGCACAACTGGCAGCCAATGAACAAGGCAAAGGAAAAAACAAAATGTATATGCTCATCGCCCTTTTTGTTCTGCTCGGTTTCGCAATAGCAGCAATCGCATACTACATGAAAAAACAATCACAGCAGCAATTACAAAAACAACCAATACCATTAAAAGCCTAATACCATGCATCTACAAAAAAACAATTTCGGCCTCAAAGGTCAATCCTTCTACGCAGGCTATGACGATGAAGGATATGATAATCTTTTCAAAAAGTTCAGGGAAAAACGTGCAGAAAAAAAAGAAGAAAAACAGGAAAAAAAGGCAGATAAGAAACAGCGTAAAGAGGACAAACGATCCGAGAGACAGGAAAAACGTGAGGCATCAAGCGAAAAGCGCAGGCTAAAAAACGAAATGAAGCAAACACAGATTGACGAGAAGAAAGCACAGCTTTCCATGCTCAATCAGCAAGGGCAAGCGCCTCCATCCGGCCCGGCTCCGGCAGGAGGCGATAACTCCATGATGATTGTTGCTGCGGTTGTCGGAGTAATCTTTATTGCAGGCGTAGGTTATGTAATGATGAAAAAACCAACCCCGGCTCCTGTTCTTTTAAAAGCGGCTTAAACACTAACCATAAAACAACAAACCATGATTATCGAACCATTCAAAAGCGATTATAACGGATACGAAGAAGAAAACTACGATTATCTGTTTAAACGCAAAAGCAAAGAAGAACGTCAGCAAAAAAAGATTGAAAAAAAACAAAAGCGAGAAGATAAGCGTCAGGAAAAAAAATCAGGCGATGCTCCTAAAAAACATCCCCTGCTTGGCAACTTCGGTTTGTTCAACAAGAATAAAAATAAAGAGAAAGCAAAGACAGGTACAACCGGCTCTGCTCCAGCTCCGGGTTCTTCAGGCAAGAAAGAAGCCGGAAAGGTTTCGGATTCTGCACAGGAGAAAACCGAAGGGACTACCACTCCGGCAAATGAATCGTCAGCACAGCAGTCGGAGGATTTAAAACTTGAAAGCAAGGAGCTTGATAAAAATGAAAAACCAAAAGAGGCTGGTGTAGGAGCATTGGTCGGTGTCGTTTTTCTCGGCCTTACCATTCTGCTTGCAGGGTACGCAATCTACAAAGCGGACAAGAAACCCATTTCAGAATTACAACCATTGATTAAACCCCGTCTCTGACGGTAAAACCAAATTGACATGGACATTTTAGCAGATCCAATTGAACAGGAAGTAACAGTTGACGGGGCAACTCCGCAAGGAGCTTTGTTCGTTTCTGTGAAAAACACCGGAGCCAACATAGCCACTTTTAACGGGGTATCGCTGCCCCCCGGAGAAGCTAAGAGCTACTCTTTTGTTGGCAAAGGGTACAAAGCATTGCCTTATGTAGTCAATGGCTCCACCCTCAAATTACTGTACATCCTTTAAAACTTAAAGCAATGATAAGAGCCGAAAAAGCACACCGCATCATGCAGCTTTACGAAAGTGATTATGACAACTTTCTGGACAAGTTGAAAGCGAAACGCAAAGCAAAAAAAGCGGAAGCTGAGCAGAAAAAATCAGAAGCCGATAAAGCCGACAAGACTGTTTCTGAAGCCGAAGGGTATAAGAAAAAACATCTCGGTCAAAAGGCAAAAGACCTTTTGGATAAAGCCGGAGGTATTGAAGGCGCTCAAAGCACGATTCAAAATGTGATGAAATATTTTAAGGGTGGTGATACATCTTCAGATTATGAAATGAATGTCGGAGGACAAGGCGAAGGATATCCCAAAGCTGAAAAAACAATTTTTGGAATGCCCCCAATCGTGGTTTATGTAGGTGGAGCTGTCATTGTACTGGCGGGACTTTACGGATTATCCCTAATGATGAAAAATAAAAACGTACAGGCGCAACCACCAATACAAGCGCCAGTACCAGCAGAACAAATTTTACAAGCAGCCTAAACAACATGGTCATACCTATTCCATCACAAGGGCAACGCTTTAAAGTAAAGGTCGGCATACGTGCCTGCGAACCTTGCGCTTTGGGCGTGAGATGTTATGATGCAACTAAA
>SCSP01000140.1 GCA_004297845.1 Bacteroidota bacterium
CGAGATTGAAGTGGATGAGGAGATAAAAACGAAGATTACGATCGACCGAATCAAGAACAATTAAATTAATACCCAATACCATGGCAAAAGCAAAAAAGAAGGCAAAAGCCAAAACGAAAAAGGTTAAGCAGGTTAAAAAAGTTGCAAAGAAAAAAACAAAAAAGGTGGCAAAGAAGAAGGTGGCAAAGAAGAGGATTGCGAAGAAAAAGGCAGTGAAGAAGAAAGTAGTGAAGAAAAAACCGGTTGTGAAGAAAAAATCTCCGAAGATTAAAGCAATAAAGAAGGTTGTAAAAAAGGTAAAGCTACTTTCCAAAAAGGAAGAGAAGACACATGGAGTTCAGGAAGCAAAGGCGACAGCCGCTCAAAAACCGGTGATCCCCGCTAAGCCCGAGGAGAAGGAGAAAAAGAAAACGAAGGAGGAGATAGCGGAAGAGAAGGAAATGGCGGGAGAAGAAACGTATTCATGGGACAGCGGCACGTTCTCCGATATGAAAAATTACGAGCCAACGCCTGTATTCAGAAAACCCGATCCTCCACAGCCTAAGTTTAAAGGAAAGAAGGATAACCGCACTCGTTATTCGGATAAAGAATTGCAGGAGTTCAAAGACATTATCAATGAGAAGATCGCTGAGGCAGAAAAGGACTATGAGCTTCTGAAAAATACGCTGGCTCACCGCGATGAACATGGTACAGATGATACTTCTCCTACATTCAAAGTGTTGGAAGACGGTTCCGATGCAATGTCGCGCGAGGAAATAGCCCAGCTTGCCGCACGCCAGGAGAAGCATATTCAGAACCTGAAGAACGCGCTCATCCGTATCGAAAATAAAACCTACGGAATCTGCCGCGTTACAGGTAAACTGATACCGAAAGAAAGACTGCGCAGCGTACCTCATGCTACGCTGAGTATTGAAGCAAAACTGACGCAGCACTCTTAAAGAGGAAGATCATAGGGTATAGGAGGTTGTTCCTCTATACTCTACGCCCTATATTTTCATTTCTTATGAAAAGAGCAGCATTCATCGTATTTCTTGTTCTATTGATTGATCAAGCATCAAAAATCTGGATTAAAACGCACATGACCCTGGGCGACCAAGTGCCTGTCATTGAAAATCTGTTTTACATCCACTTCACTGAAAATTATGGCATGGCCTTCGGACTGGAACTGGAAGGAACGTACGGTAAATTGCTTTTGAGTTTGTTCCGTATCCTGGCTGTGGGTGGAATAGGATGGTATTTATTTACGCTGGTAAAACAGAAGGAGCACCTTGGATTTATCTTCAGCATATCGCTAATCATGGCCGGTGCAATTGGTAATATTTTGGATAGCGCTTTCTACGGGATGTTGTTTTCGGAAAGCACGCCCATGGATACCTCCGTTTTTTTACCTGAAGAAGGCGGTTATGCCGGGTTTTTGCACGGTGCAGTAGTGGATATGTTTTATTTTAACTCGCATTTTGATCGTGTTTTCTGGACTGATCAGCCATTCACATTCTCGTTCCCAATCTTTAATATTTCTGATTCCGCGATTACGATAGGAGTTCTTGTTATTTTATTCTTTCAGAAAAGATTTTTCAAAAAGCAGGAGTTGCCATCACCTTCCGTAGGCGAGACCCCCGTTTCATCAGATAATAACTAATATTTTTTGCATTTTTGTTTAGTTTATGGTTGGTTAGTTTTTTGGTTTTAGTTTTACAGTTTATGGTCATAGTTGGCCCGTAACCAGAACTAAAAAAACTAATCAACCAGAACTAAATACTAATAACTATAAACTAAAAAATGGCTAAGCCCAAACCTAAATATTACGTTGTATGGAAGGGAAAGGAGACCGGCATTTTTGAATCATGGGACAAGTGCAGAATCCAAATTGATGGTTTTGCCGGAGCCAAGTATAAATCATTCAAGACAAAACAGGCGGCTGAGAGCGCCTTTAATAAATCACCAAAAGATTTTATTGGGAAGAATACCTTTGAATCAGAACTTACTTCTGAGCAATTAGGAAAAATTGGCAAGCCTATTTTGGAAAGCCTGTCAGTAGATGCCGCTTTTGACGGAGATGTGATGGAGTACAAAGGCGTGTACACAAAAACCAGGTTGGAGTTATTTAAAATGGGTCCTTTTGAAGGAGCTACGAACAACATTGGGGAGTTCCTGGCCATTGTGCATGCGCTTGCGCTGCTGAAAAAACAAGGGAACGGTCCCCCAACCCCCAAAAGGGGGGCTTTGTACACGCAAGTTTCCCCCCTTCGGGGGGACAAAGGGGGGCTTCCTGTATACTCCGACAGTATTACAGCCATTCACTGGGTTAAAACCCACAAAGCAAATACAAAACTAAAAGCAACCTCCGAGAATAAATCCCTTTTCTATTTGATCCAACGGGCAGAGAAATGGCTGAAAGAAAATAAATATCCCAACCGGCTTCTTAAGTGGGAAACAAAGGCTTGGGGAGAAAATCCTGCGGATTTTGGAAGGAAGTAATACCAGTTCGCAAATTGCGATAAACAATTTATTATTTGTACCTTCGCTTAAAACTATCTACAATGAGTACTGCAATCATTAAAATAGATTATGACAAATTGTCCTATGTGAAAAGACTCATTCGCAAATTAAAAGGCAGCATCGAAGTGATTAAAGACAAGCAATTGGAAGGAGTGCTGGAAGATCGTTGGTTGAATAAAATGATTGATGAAGCTGAAAACGAATCAGGTGAAGTGTCGCCCGATGAAATAAAGAAAATGTTTGCGAAGGATGGAATTACGTTTTAAGCCGCAGTTCAGACGGGACTACCTGAAAATCAAAAACAGAAAAATAAAAGTTTTGCTTGCAGCGCATCTCAGGCGAATTGCGGATGCTGAAACCATTCTCGATACAGGCAATTATCCCGATTGGAGAAGTATGAATCACGCTACAAAATCCGAATTACGATTGACCCGAAGGAGGATTATAGAGTGGGCTTTGAAATAAGAAACAATATTATTTGGGCAGAGCGGATTTTGCGCAGGTCATCCTTTTACGAACATTACCATAGATAAATACCCCAACCGGTTTCTTAAATGGGAAACAAAAGCCTGGGGAGAAAATCCTGCGGATTTTGGAAGGAAGTAAATATAAGTTGGTAGAGGCAATCTTATACTGAAGGAAGTTCAAAATTATCTGCCACAATCCCCTTCACGGTAATATCTTCATCAAGATTCTCCCAGCGCAAAGCATATCCGTTTAAACGTAACGCAACCTGTTTTAATTCCTCATCGCTTGTGTTTTTAAGCCGCTTGAACCGATTCGCAGGAAAACTGATAACTCTTCCATCAGTCAGTTCAATAAAAATTTTTCTCCCTTCAGCCGATACGGAAATGGCTATTGGCTCGGCAACAATATCAGTTTCATGATTTGTGAAAGTCATTGTATTTTTCTATTAGTAATTGTTGATGTTCAAAAACAAGTTTTTCAATCTGGCGGACAATGTGAGGAGCAATTATCGCGTGCAAGCTTTACAGGCAAAAGCCAGAACTTACATTCTCCGTCAGGTGTTGCTACATGTATGTGAGGTGGCTCATTCTTTTCATCCGAGTAAAAATGAAATCTGAATGAACCTACCCTTAATACCGTTGGCATAACGCAAAGTTACATTATTCTTGTTTCCATCCAAGCGTTATCTCGTGACGGGCAGGGCAGTACGCATTATAATTTCATAGTAGATTTCTTATAGCTATTTTCAATGAAAGGAAAAAATCATAGTACGGTGTACAATGTGAATAAAATCGTTGATATTGTAATAACTTGATTTTAAATGACTAAACATAAATTTATAATGCGTACTGCCCTGTCGTGACGGGGAGAAAATCCTGCGGATTTTGGAAGGAAGTACAAGCAGGTAATGGCAGCAGGCAGCAGGAAAAAACTCCAATTATTTTATAAACTATTTTTTTTCTTTTCATGGATTTTGAAATCAAATAAATCTTTAAGGGTAATCTCTAATGCTTTTGATATTTGGTACAACATGCAGCTACTAACATTGTTTTCACCTCGTTCTATACGTCCTATTTGTTTCCCGGAGTTTCCGATGGAAAAACCAAGATCTTCTTGTGTTAAATTCTTAGTTATTCGCAATTCCCTTATCCTTTCGCCAAGGGCCTTGAGAAACGCCTTATCTACGATGTTTTGCACATGCAATAATCCATCTGTTAATAAAAATGTGAAAGCCCATGCTTGGGTTATTTAATTTTTTATACATTTGCCCTGCGGGCAAAAATTTATCAGCGATTGATTTCCTCACTTTTGAGGTTTCGATCAAATGTTCAAAGTGAACTACTGATAAATTTTTGCCTTTTTATTTGGACAAAAACAAAAAACAATAATTTAAAATCAAAAACAAAATGAGAAAATCAATTTTAATCGCAGGATTTGCGTTGTCTGCATTATTTGCAAATGCACAGCTAAAGGTTTATTCTAGTGGCAAAGTTTGCACAGGAAGCACTTCGCTTACTCCTTATTTTAGCTTACATGCGTATAGCACCGTTGCCGGAGTTGCAGCATTTGGCACATCAACAACTGGAAATACAGGAAACATTTCAATTTTAAATGGTTCCAATTACAGTTACGGAGTTATGGGCGTAGTTTCAGGTACCGGAAGCAGTTCCGGTGATGTATACGGTTTAGGATACAGTTCAAGCGCAAACAGTTCTTTTACAAATGTTTTAAACTGGACCAGTACAGCCCAAGTTGGTATTGGGATGGCGGGGCCTGCCAAACTGTTGCAACTTGGGAATAACAGCGATGGAGAGGTGATTCGCATTGGCAGGACAGACAACACACATACCGTGGGTATCGGATCCACCGGGTTTAATAGCAACCTTCTTTTCTATGCTTCTGGTTCTGAAAAAATGAGGATGGATGTGAGCGGCAATGTTGGCATCGGAATAACTTCTCCAAGTTCTAAATTGGATGTTGCTGGTTCAGTTAGAGGCGACTATGGTAATTCCACTGTTTCTTATTTTGGAGTAGCTGCACTTGGACGAATCGCTTTTAATGGGTATGCCGGAATTAGACATTATTCATTAACAGCTAATACGGACTATGCATTGATTCAAGATGGAAATGGAAATACATATTTAAATGCAAAATCCGGATCTCGTATTTATTTTAGAAATTCTAATACAACGGATGTTATGGCCATGAATGGAACAGGACTTTATATTGGAGGAATGAATTCAACAACTCATAAACTGGAACTGTCCGCAGATGATGCAGTAAAACCTAATGGCGGGTCATGGTCTGTGCCATCTGATATAAGGCTCAAAAAAGATACCAGCGCATTTAATGATGGGTTAACGCTTGTTAGAAAAATCAGACCTATAAACTATAAATATAATGGTCTTGCCGGAACACCCTCCGACAATGAAAATTGTATTGGGATAATTGCACAGGAAATGCAGAAGATTGCTCCTTATACAGTAAAAATATCCCATGTAGAATTAAAAGGAGCGGATGCAGGTGCATTTACCGGGCAGAAAACATTTTTGAGAATGGAAACAACTACTGATTCAACAGGCACACACACTGATCCGGTATACGCTGCAGATGTTTTAATTTTTAATCCGAGTAGTTTGATGTTTGTTCTAATCAATTCTGTGAAACAACTTGATTCAACCGTAACTGATTTGCAAACTCGGCTTAATTCATGCTGCAAAGCAGAGAAACTAAATGGCGCACAAGAATCTGGAGAGAACGATATGATAAACATCTATAATCTTGAACTTGCAAATAATACTGTATTATTTCAGAATTATCCCAACCCTTTCGGTGACGGAACAACCATCAAGTATTTTATTCCCGATAATATTACTAACGCACAGATTGTTTTCTTCGATGATTTCGGCAACAAACTGAGAGAATTTAAGGTGGAGGAAAAAGGAATGGGGCAGTTGAATATTGCTGCTACCAATCTTTCAACGGGAGTTTATTCTTACTCGCTCATCGTGAATGGAAAGGTGATTGATACGAAGAAGATGATAAAGGCAGAATAAAATACTATAAACCCTCTGTCTCGGAAGATGGAAGCGAGAAAAAGAACCAAAATGACTGAATGATTATATTTGAATCAAACAAATCTAAACTAAAATGAAAAAATCATTCTTCATATTCCTCTGCCTTTTAGGAATTAGTGCGTCATCGTTTTCCCAATGGCAGTGGTCGCAATTAAGTTTTGCGCCCGCACAAGGTCTTTATGCGGTGCACTGTGTTAATTACGATACAGTGATTGCAGTAGGAGAGAATGGGTATATCATAAGGACAACCAATAGCGGGGTGCAGTGGACTTCCATTCCCTCAAACACAAGCAACGCTTTATATAAAGTAAGTTTTGTGAACATTATGATTGGTTATGCAGTTGGAGCAAACGGCACCATTCTAAAAACAACTGACAACGGGCAAAGCTGGTCAAACATTGGCATCAGTACCAATATGAGTTTACTCAGCATGAGCTTCCTTAATAAAGATACCGGATGGGTGGCAGGAGGGATCATAGCAGATATAGTAGCTCCTTATGGAAATAAAGGCATACTGTTGAAAACCACCAATGGGGGCGCCAACTGGATTGTTGATTCAACATATAATAAAGCGGTTATTTCCGTTTTTTTAATTGACAGTGATACAGGATATACTTGTACAAATTCTAAACCCGGTACAAAATTTTTTTCCTTTCTAAATAAGACAAAAGATGCAGGCAATTCTTTTTCTGTAATCAAACAAGACTCGGTACCTGGAGGTTATTTTACAGATGTTCAATTTATTAATCCCAAAACAGGATATTTTGTTCATTTCCCTGTTGATAGTGGGATTTACAAAACCACCGATTATGGCAATACATGGAATAATATTTTATCTGATAGAACTATTCGAAATCTGTTTGTAATAGACAGCTGTTCCTTTTATTATTCATACGCAGAAATGCCAGGCTGTGGTTTGAGGGGAAAAGATATATGTTCAGGCAGTAATCTTGCCGGGATTAATGGTTCCTGGGTGTCGGCAAGTTTTGTAAATAAAAATAAAGGATTTTCGGTTCGTCAACATCTGTTCTGTGGCAATACTGATTATACATATAAATTAGATACTATGCTTGTAGGAATTGCAGAAGAAAAATCAACTCAGATTGAATTATTCCCCAACCCTTTTAATAATAAAACAACCCTGAACTTGATCCCCGGTGTTGATATTTCAAATATGAGTATTGCTGTTTATAATTCCACAGGGCAGGAAATCATTAATACGTTTATAATTAAAAATAACCGATTAATAGTTGATTTAAGCAATTACCCGAACGGGGTTTACAATTTAATGGCCATAGACAAGAATAATCATACTCAAACTATTAAACTGATGAAATATTAAAATAATATATGAAAAAATTATCCCTGATCTTCCTCTGTCTTTTAGGGCTGAATGTAGCATTGTTTGCTCAGTGGACACAGCAAACAAGCGGAACTGCCGCACGTTTATCTTCAGTTTTTTTTCCAGCTAAAGATACCGGATATGCGGTTGGCCGTGATTATCCGACAGGAGCTCATGGAGGAACAATTTTTAAAACTACTAATGGAGGTAATAATTGGACGATGCTAACCATCAATGGCTATGATAGTATTACGTTGCAATCCATTTATTTTACCTCTGTGGATATAGGATACGCAGTGGAGAGAGATAAAATATATAAAACAACAAATGGCGGTAACAGTTGGACAATAACAAATATTGGATGTACCAACCAACAATATTCAGTTTTTTTTTCACTATCGGATACTGGGTACGCGCTATGCGAAAATGGGAATATTTATAAAACCATAAATAGTGGCAACAATTGGGCGCTGTTCTCAAACGTGCCCACTTTGTCATATTGCATTTATTTTACATCACCTGACACAGGATATATAGGAGGTAATGCTATATATAAAACGACAGACAGAGGCATTAATTGGACATTCCAAATGAGTGCATCAGTTAATACATTTTTTTCTTTTTCATTTACCTCTATAGATACCGGGTATGCTGTGGGCACAAACGGTTCTATTTTTAAAACTACTAACGGAGGAACCAACTGGACACAACAAATAAGCGGAACTATTGGTAATTTAATGTCTGTTTTCTTTGTTGCTCCGGATACAGGGTACATTGTTGGCCAAGGAGGTAAAATTCTAAAAACTAATGATGGGGGCAATAACTGGCAGCCGCAAGTAAGCGGGACTAGTAATAATTTAGAGTCGGTTTTTTTTACTGATGCTAATACAGGATATGCCGTGGGTCCCAACGGCATTATTCTCAAAACCACAAACGGAGGAGTTGTGGGCGTTTCAGAAAATGATAAAGAAGAGTCAATTAAAATTTATCCCAATCCTTCGGGCGGAATATTTAATGTGCAAATGGCTAATAGCGCCATGTCACCTCTTATTGAGGTTTATAATTTGTTTGGAGAGAAAGTGAATAAAATCCCAGTTCTCGATCAGTTAATGTCAAGCCGAAAATCATTTGTCTTTGATTTGTCTTTTGAGTCCGATGGAATGTATTTTGTGAAAGCCAGTGATCAAAATGGAAATTCAGTAGTAGAAAAGATAATTATCCAGAAATAAATTCCGTAAGGGAAAAAACAAAAAACCATGAAAAAATTAAAACTATTTATAGCATTGTTTTTTACCGTGTCCTATTGTTTAGCTGACTATACAGGAACTGTAACAACAAATCAAAACGATTTAAATTTTTCTAAGAAAGATGGGTATGACGTGCTATCGCTGAAGGACAAACATTTTACCAAGGCCATTGGCGCCCCAGAGATGCCTGCGAAAACACTAAGCATTTTAATTCCTATTGATAAAAAAGTGAGCAGCATAGTGATCAACAGCAGCGCCATGCAGCAGATATCAGGCGCTTATAACATATATCCTGTACAAAAACCAATGCGTACCGGTACCTCTCCTGATTCACTCCCTTTTGAAAACCCGGACCAGCAGATCTATAATTCCGCGAATCCATATCCGGGCATGCCCTATAAAATAACGAATGATGGTTACCCCATGGGCTACCATGTGGTAACCATTGAATTTTACCCGGTTCAGTACATACCTGCCAATAAAATTGTAAACCTTTACACCAGCATCATTTTTACCATTGTATATGCAAACAATACCAATGAGGTGTTACGCCCCAATATGCAAAGCGAATACTCGAATAATTTATCAAAAACACATATACGAAGTATGGTTGCTAATCCCGATGATTTGAATATGGTAAGCGGTGGGGCAAAACAGGTGGTAGCCAATGGCTCCCCTGTTCCCAATATAAAAGGGATGAACTCTCTGCCTGCTTCAAACACGAATGGAAAGGGCATGCAGGCAATGAGCACCACCTTAAACAATATTATTAATATCCCTGATTACATTATCATTACCAGCAACGCCCTCGCAAGCAGCTTCCAGCCCTTAGCTGACTGGAAAATAAAAAAAGGGGTTTATACCATGGTGGTTACAATCGAGGATATTTACAGCAATTACCATGGAATTGACAATGCCGAAAGAATAAGAAATTATCTGAAGGATGTGTACGTAAACTTTGGCTTTACATACGTGCTATTGGGTGGGGATGTGAAAGACGATAATGGGGATGAATTGATACCCACTCGACTCACTCCAATTTTGTCTAATATATCTCACGCAACAAATTTTTATTATGCGACCGTGCAGAGGGATTGGAACCAGAATGGTAATGCAATATTTGGTGAAGGCACTGACGATACTGATTTGTCGTATGTATTTTTTGTAGGCAGGACACCTGTACGAAGCACCGCGGATGCAACTAACTTTTCAAATAAGATTATAGGGTATGAAACGCTCAACAATACTGCAACTAAAAGCTATGTTAATAATTTATCTTTTTGGACAGATGATGTAGTGTTTGGAAGCTGGCTTTCAAGCGCTTTAAATACTTTGCAAAGCAATTTACTTCCTTCACCGACCTATTCGGTTACAAAATTATATCAGAGCACTTCTAATTTAACGCACAATAACGCAATGAATGTAATGAATGCCGGCAATCACATTATTTATCATTTAGACCATAGCGGGTTTGATAATATGTCAGCTTCCAGCACCATCAGTGAGGGAATTAATCCTGGTGACATGGATGCTTTAACAAACGCGAATTATTACAGCATTATTTATACGGATGGCTGCCATGCTAATGACTTTGTGCAGAATTCAACATCCAAACATTTTATAAATAACGCTGGTGGCGGGGGAGTGGCTTTTCTTGGAAATACTGATGATGGTTATGCGTATGAGTATAATTATTTCGAAGATGACTTTATGGAGGCTTTGTACAATACTGGTACAGTAAATAGTTTACCTGCTTACAAGAATGAGCGTTACCATATCGGTTATTTAAACTGGTATTCAGCAAATGGAGTATCAACTCGTCTTAAAAACCGTAATCTTTTGGGTGATCCAGAGATGATGGTATGGTCAGACGTACCTAAAACCACTTTAACTGTAACACCCACCTATTCAAGCTCCGCTCAAACATTAACGGTCTCTGTTTCAGGGATCAGTGTTGCATCCACACCTACGGTAATTGTAACAGCCACAATATGGAAAGGAACTGAAATTTATCAAACCCATGATATTATTGCTACTTCCACAAGCGCAACTTACACATTCAGCAATGTGGTTGCCCACACCACCGGTAATATTTTTGTAACGGCCACCGCGCATAATTATGTGCCGGTCACCAACACGGTTACTATTTCAACAATAAGTGGGTCTCATCCTTATATGACGAGCTATACCATTGACGATAATGTCTCAGGCAGCAGTAATGGAAATAACGATGCACAGGCGGATGCGGGAGAAACTATTGAACTACCCATGGTCCTCACTAATTCGGGTACTGCTTCTTCTACTTCTGTCACCGTAACTTTAGCCTGCACAAATACTCTGGCCATCACAATGGGTAATAGTTCATCTGCTTTTGGAAATATTGCAGCATCAGGAGGAACATCAAATAATAATAGCAACCCTTTTGTTTTCACTGTTAACAAAACCGCTTTTAACGGCCTTACACCCCGTCCCCTAAGTCAGTTCATAAATTTCACCTACACTGTTTCTATAAACGGAACAATGTTTTCTACAAACTCATTGGTATTGGAAATTGCGGAACCCAATTTGATTAAAGGAGAAAATACGGTTACAGGGAGTTTCCCTGGAAGCGGAACAAGCCATTTAACAGTGAAGCTCTATAATACCGGGCTTGCGCAGGCAACAGGACTTAACGCAACTTTAACAGCTACTAACCCCGGCAATACCACCGTGACAAGCTCTTCCAGTGCATATAGTAGTATTGATGGAGTATATTCATGGAGCAGTAACTTCGGTTCAAACACAAGCGCTTTTGACTTTGATCTGGCAAGCACTTATAGCGCTGCTCAAACATTTAGTTTATCCGTTACAAATACATACAGCACAAACTGGACTTTCGGGCCTTTCAACTTATCTGTACCGGTAATAAATACGCCATCTTCAACAATTACACATAATGGGTATTTAACTTCCATTAAGCTTCGCTGGACAACTGTACTTACACCAACCGTAGCTATTCAAGGATATAATGTATATAGATTAAATGGCACGTATCAAAAAGTCAATACCAATTTGATTCCATACAGCTATTATTTAGATGAGGGGCTTAATGAACTTACTGCCTACTATTATAAGGTAACAGCAGTGGATGTATATGGAAATGAAAGCGCGTTATTTCCCGCGTCCGGCTATATGGCATTCACCTCATTGCCTATTCATGGAGGTTGGCCTGTAGAGCCAATGGCAACCGGAAGCGTTTCCATTACCGGCAGGGCTTTTGGCTCTCCGATTGCGTATGATTTGTTTGGAGATGGCAGCAAACAAATATTTTTTACCACCGGAGATGGCGCCCAAGGAGGAGTTTGGGCATTTAAAGAGGATGCGTCCAGATGGTATTGGTTTGATAATAATGTTACCAATAAGAATGGTTATATTAACCTCGACTGCAAAACACAAGCAACACCCGCAATTTCGGATATAGATAATGACGGAACATTTGAATTGGGAGTAACGACTGATTATGAATCAGGCGCTACAAATCCCCAGAGTTTATTGGTCTATAATGCCCCGGCCATAAATTATACAGCTCCAACGAGTCAAACAGGTTTTCCTGTTTCCATTCCGGGTTGGAAAAGTGTAAAAGGGCCTGTTTTTTCTGACCTCAATAATGATGGCATATCGGAAATTTTAGTAACCAATTTAGCGGATAATAGTTATGGTGGACTTAAAGTTTACAAGCAGGATGGGAGTTTTTATAATAGCGGATGGTCAAACACCCTGCCCGGTACAGGAAATTGCGGATTTAGCATGCCTGTAGCCTTTGATTTTAATAATGATGGAAAAAAGGAAATTGCAGTCGGCTGTACCACCTCAACTGCACATAGCGGGGGTATTTATATATTTAAGGAGGATGGAACAAATTACGGTGCTTCAAACCCTGTTTACACTCCTGCATCTGGATATAGAACTGATTTTCCTCCAGTTGTCGCGGATATTGATAATGATGGCGCTTATGAAATACTGTTTATCGCGGCAAATACATATACCGCGAATATTTATGCCATGAAACCAGATGGAACTTTATTAAGCGGCTGGGACAATACAAATCATCCGAGTTTTACACTTGCACATACTGTGAGTGGCGGTGTTGACAGAGGAACATTCTGTCCCTCTTTTTCAGTAGGAGATATTGATAAAGACGGATACATGGAAATAGTTTGCGGAGACAATGGACACTTATACGTCTGGGGCCATGGCGGGAGTGCTACCGCATTAACCCACATAACATTTACATATCCTTCTTCATTCCCTGGCGGATACTTTCCTGAAGTAACTTATCAGGTTCCTGTGCTTGCAGATATTGATAACGATCCCAGTGATTTGGAAATTATTATTGGCAATAACAGCGAACCGTCCTCTATTCATGCTTTCAAAATTGACGGGTCATCCGTAAGTGGCTTTCCTATTACTTTGGAAAGTGCGGATTGGATGCGAAACACGCCTTGTGTTGATGATATTAATAATGATGGCAAGAATGAGTTAATTGTTACCACGCTCACTAGGTTTTATGTCTGGGATTCCCAAGGCGATGCCAAAAACAATGTGTATGGATGGACAAGTTACAGGCATGATAATTATAACTCAGGAGTTTTCTATAGTATGGATGGAGGTTTGTTAAGCGGCATGGATGCTTATCTCCAAAACGTAACAATAAGTACGCAATCAAACAACATGAATAGATATTATTTCGGCCAAAATATTTTAGCCGGCTATGATGTAACAACTAAAAAAACAAATGGAGATGTAATTTTTACAAATGGGACAAATGTTATTATAAAAGCAACAAATTCAGCTTTGTTAAAAAATAATGTTACAGTTCCTGTAGGCTGTACGTTTGAAATTAAATAATTTCTTAATACTACTTTGGTAAATGAGATTTACCAAAGTAGTGTTATATGCGTTATTATAAACTTACTGCAGATTGCTATCCGAAATGCGAAAGTCAAAATGAAAGTATCCTCTCAGTTTAGATCGTTTGAAGGGGCACACCGCTTCGCTGTACTTCGATCGGTTATTGACACTACGATAAAGAACTCGCATTCAGATTTTCGTATTCTTTTATTGTCAATTTAATTGTTTGCATTTTTTTCTTTTATAAGGAAGTTCCTCTCTCCGTTCTCCCCGAAGGAGAGAGAATTTGAGCAACGCTCGCAATCTTCGATTGTCCTTCAGGAAGATTGGGAGAGGCTTTCCGTTTATTCTGACAGCGTTACAGCGATGCATTGGGTGAAAATGCACAAGGCAAATACCAAATTAAAAGCAACTCCTGAAAATAAATATCTCTTTTATTTGATCGAAAGAGCAGATGGCAGATGTGATTAATAATCAATTTTATGTGCAGGCAGCACTTCCGCTACTTCCTATTTTAGCTTACATGCATATAGTGTGAGTTTATTTTTCTGCTGATTTCATTCGTGGCATTAAACATTTTTTCTTGCAAATTCATGAAGAAATTCTCCCGGTGGAGAAATTTTGAAATCTAAATTGAGAGAATGTATGTTTTTATTTTTCAGAAAATCCTTTTTATCAAGTGTGATAAGATAATCTGGTTTTGACAGCATCGCGCCCATTAATACGGGTATGTCTTTGTCAGGCACAATTCCCCGGATTGAATTTATTGCTTGAAGAGAAACATTTCCAAGTGAGACAATGTGCGGAGAAGTTGATAAAAGATTTTCGTAGTGCTTTTCAAGTGCATTGTCTCCAAGTTTGTTCAGGATATTTCTTTCTGCTTCAATCAGAATATGCGTTACAGTGGTGAGTTTTACTTTGTATTTTTTGGCCAGTTCAAAAATCATTGCGGAACCTCCTGAATGTGAAGCGACAGCGGCAAAGAAAATATTGGCGTCAAGAAAAAGAAGCATTGCTTTTGAATCACTCACTTTTTCCTAAGAAGTTTTTTTACTGTTGCAAGAATAGAAGAATCAACTTTGTCTTGTTTTAGCAATTCCTGTACTCTTGAATCGGAATAATTTTCAATTTCAAATAATGTCTCAGGAGAAAATCTAAGCACGCGATCATAAATAGACGCTTTCTTTTTCAGATTTTCGTATTCTTTTATTGTCAATTTAATTGTTTGCATTTTTTTCTTTTTGTAAGGATACGACAAATTTTTCCATCAGCGTTTTAGAAAATTCCAATAACTCTTTCTCTCCAAACTTTTTCCCCATAAGCTGAACTCCAAACGGCATTCCGGATGAACTTTTTCCGAGAGGAAGTGAAATAGCCGGCATCCCGGTGAGGTTAGCCAGCACCGTAAAAATATCCTCGAGGTACATCTGAATGGGGTCTTTCACATCTCCATGTTTGAAAGCAGTACCCGGAGTAGTGGGAGATAAAATGAAGTCGTATTTTTTGAGTATATCATTGGTCTTATCGCGCAGCACCCGCCTTACTTTTTGCGCTTTGGAATAATAGGCATCATAATATCCGGAACTCAATACAAAAGTTCCGAGCATGATCCTGCGTTTTACCTCTTTTCCAAAGCCTTCGGAGCGGGATTTTCTATACGTGGATTCAAGGTCAGTGGCATTCTTGCTTTGGTAGCCGTAGCGTATGCCGTCAAAACGCGCAAGGTTGGAACTTGCTTCGGCAGTGGTGAGGACGTAATACGCAGGAACGAGGTAATCTAAATAGGGAAAATCAATCGGCTCAACTATATGTCCCTGTTTTTTGAGTTCAGCAATAATTTCTTCCATTCGTTTTTTGATCTCGGGATTCAGACCGGAATGCTCAACACAATCTTTTAAGTAGGCAATTCGAGCCATTCCACGTCCTGCAACTCCCTCCCTGGAGGGGAGGGCCGGGGTGGGGCTTTGTGTACAGGTACTATCATACTCATCAGCTCCTTGAATCACATCGAGGATCAATTCCGCATCTTCTACAGTATTCGTAAGCGGTCCTATCTGGTCAAACGAAGAGGCATAGGCGATCAATCCCCAGCGGGACACTCTTCCGTAGGTCGGTTTCATGCCTACCACACCGCAAAAGGAAGCCGGCTGGCGAATAGAACCTCCTGTATCGCTCCCAAGCGCTGCGTGGCAAAGATTTGCGGCTACTGCGGTTGCGCTGCCTCCGGACGAGCCTCCCGGAACACGGGAATTATCATGTGGGTTCAGCACATTTCCAAATGCTGAGTTCTCGTTTGAACTTCCCATGGCAAACTCATCGCAGTTGGTTCGGCCAATGAGGATGGCATCTTCTTGTAACAGGCGTTCAACAACAGTTGCGCTGTAGAGTGAAGTGAAGTTGTCCAGAATTTTTGAGGATGCAGAAACTTTATGGTCCTTGTAACAGATGTTATCCTTGATCGCGATTACCATCCCTGCTAATCTGCCTTGTTTTTTTTTCCGGATATTTTTATCAACCTCCTCTGCTTTTGCGAGAGCAGAATCTTTGAATACTTCTAAAAAGGCGTTGAGATTTTTTTTTTCTTCAATTTGTTTTAAAAAATCAAGTACAGTCTGGCGACAGGATGCCTTTCCGGAGAGGATAGGTTGCTGTATTTCGGAAAATGAAGGGGAATTCATGCTAAACGCTGCCATTAATTTCAGTCTCGGTAGCTATCGGGATAACACGAAACTGATTAGCGGGAATTGGTGTAATTCGTGGCTATTTTTGATCTTCTTTTTTTTCTTCAGTCGAATCAATTCCCTTGGAAGAATCTTTGAATTCCTTGATTCCTTTTCCAAGTCCGCGCATGAGTTCAGGTATTTTTTTTCCTCCGAAGAGAAGAAGTACCACCACCACAATCAATACGAGTTCCATGCCATTAGGCATTCCGAATAATAAAATTGAGTTAAGCATAACAGTATAATTATTAATTGAGTAAAGATAGAAATTATTATTACTTGCCTTCGAAACGCTTTGATGCTACTTCCCAGTTGACAATGTTCCACCATGAATTCACGTAATCTGCACGTTTGTTCTGGTATTTGAGGTAATAGGCATGTTCCCATACATCAAGACCAATAATGGGTGTGCCTTTGAATTCAGCCAGGTCCATCAATGGATTGTCCTGGTTAGGAGTTGATCCAATTTCCAGTTTCCCCTCTTTGTTTATAACGAGCCAGGCCCAACCTGAACCAAAAGTACTCATTGCTTTTTCGGTAAACTTTGTTTTAAAGTTTGAGAAAGAATCAAAGGTGGATTTGATGGCATCTCCAATCTTCCATACAGGCTCGTTTGCTTTTGCAGGTTCAAGTACCGAACCTGGGTTTGGCTTCATGCTATTCCAAAACATGGAATGGTTATAATGCCCGCCTCCATGGTTTCGAATGGCAATTGGGTATTTGGAAACATTTTTGCAAAGTACCTCTAAAGTAATACCGTTCAACTTCGCATCTGTGACCGCCTTGTTCAGTTTGTCAATATAGGCCTGGTGATGTTTGGTGTGATGGATCTCCATGGTTTGTTTGTCGATGAAAGGTTCAAGTGCATCGTAAGCATAGGGTAAGGGAGGGAGAGCGAACAGGTCTTCTGCCTGAACAACTTTCTTGTTTTCGAAACTGAGCCCGGTTTTCATGATCGCTAATCCGGCCCCTGCTAAAATTCCCTTTTTGAAAAATTCTCTGCGTGTAGTCATAGTTATGAAAAGCTAATGAGTACTTGATTTTTTTCTACAGTATCGTCTTTTTTTATATAGATTTTTTTGATAGTCCCATCAGCAGGAGATTTCAGGATGTTCTCCATTTTCATTGCCTGAAGAACAACGAGAGCATCGCCTTTTTTCACCAAATCTCCTTCTTTTACTTTCACATCCACCACCAGACCGGGCATGGGCGCTTTCATTTCTTTTACTTTTTTAGCGGAGGTGATGTCTATCCCCAGTTCTTTCAGCAGTTCATCGTATTTATCTTTTAGCTGAACCGTGTATTTGTTTCCGTTTACACGAATTACAAAATTCTTCTCCTCGTGATTTGCCTTTAACACTTCTGCATTGTAAGATTTGCTGTCTTTGATAATGTGAAAAATTCCTTGTTTGACTTCAATAAGGTCAATGCCTTTTTCGGAACTTCCATCGATCGTGAAATCGTACTTGTTATTTACATTGGCTTTTAACATTTATGCGAATATACAAATGGTACTAATGAAACTAATAAACACAAATAATACTAATCTGGGTTGACGATAATTATTTTATCAGTTTTGCTGTATACTTTGTTATGTGTTTTAATAAAGTAAATCCCATTTGATAAATTCACACTTACGGTTTCCTGTTCTCCATTGATATTGGTTTGATAGACAAGTTTTCCATAGATATCGTAAATATTGATAGCGCTAACTATAGACTGTAAACCAGAAACTGTAAACCTCCCCGAAGATGGATTTGGATACACTGTACAATTAAATTCATTTGCAGCATTTTTGATCGCTGTAGAAACTGAGGTACTATCCGCAAATTTCGAAAGCAGTTTTACATAAGCGGCATTCACATAGATCCCTACTTCAGAGATCTCCCATGAATTTTCGGGATAGGAGGTGTTCCAGTCCTTGTAGCTTTTTTGAACAGGTTGATTGTTCGGGGGAGAAATAGGAGGGCCGGTGTAAGCAGCATCCGGACTGTAATTTGGATTTACACCGCCGGGAATAAATGCTGGTGGAGGGCCTATATACGGACTTATTCCACCATCAAAAGCAGTTCCATCGCCAAACCAGCCGTGATAAATTTCTTTGGTAAAATTATCTCCTCCAAACACATTTGCGTTTGTAAGAAATGCAATGCCGTTTGGATTTACTCCGTGAAGATAATGAATGTATCCTTCAGCCGCATTTCTGTAATTGGTTTGATTGGCTGCATCCAGGTTATAATGAACCATATTATACAGGATATTTCCCACTTCACATTTGTTCTGGTTGTTTCCCCATACATAATCATTGTCCTGCATCTGTGCCATGTAAGTATCTTTCTGAGTGTTATATGCAGGAAGAAGATCAGCATTGTTTGTTGAAACTGAAGTGATGCAATTATTTTTGATCGTGTTTACAATACCGATCGTTGCTCCTGCGGTAGTGCAATAATACAGCAGGGCATCCTGGTAAACTGCTTCAAAGGGATACCAATAGGTCCATTGCAATGGCTGAATGTTGTAGTTGTTGTCAATGTAAGTTCGGTAAGCGGCAGTGCCCGATGCGGCAAACAAATAAATTGCTGCTGTGAGCGAAGTGGAGTTCTGAGCGTATGCAGATACTTCAGGGTTGGCGCTGCCGAAACCTGAATTGTTGTAATTGGAATTTCCGGGATTGGCCTGAAGCCAGGCCCAGGCAAGTTCAGCTTTTGTAAGCAGGTTGTTTGAATACGGCACCATACTCGGGATGGTTTTATAAATAATGCTGCCGTGGGAGAACAAACTTGCAAGAGTTCTTGTAGCAGAAGATGCTGCCGGGCCGTATAACCTTTGAGGCGTATCCGTACTCGGAGGAGAGCCGCCCGTAAATCCAAGTGTGGATACTTTCATGAGCGCTGATCCATCTGAGTTCTGCATTTTAAGGAGCCAGTCGAGTTCGTATTTTATTTCGTCCAGAATATCGGGAATTCCATTTCCGCTTTCGGGAATTCCGTAATTGTCTTTGAACACGCTTGGATTTTGTTCGTAGGCATCCAGCAAGTAATTCACAGTGCCAAAACAGAAGTTTGTGTATTTGTTGTAATCTCCCGCATCGTGCCATCCTCCTGACAGGTCTTTCTCAAGAGATATATTACCTGGCTGTGTTACATCTCTGCAGTTCAGGTCCTGCTGGCTTGCTTTGTGGCAGGCAATATCCGTGTAATTCATTCCTGCATACTGAGCAGTTTTTGCCATTCCGCATCGCTGATAATAAAAAAAGCGTATTGCATGTTTGAGTGCATCGTTGTAAACATTGTTGCCGATCGAAAAGCTGTAGGATCGTTTATTGTTTGCTGCATCAAATACGTAATAATCGCCCGGAGTAATAAAGGAGCTGAAATTAAACCACCATGCTCTGTCTCCGCTTTGCGTGTGGGTTGTGCCACCATTCCATGGTGTTGGTGCGGCTGAAAAAACCAAGGAGTTGTCGGATTGTTTTCTCACTTCCAGAGTTCCACCAGGGGTGTAAGAGTCAGGAGCATTGTACCCGGCTTGTGGGTTGGAGATAACGCAGATCTTCTGGTCATTGACCTGATAACCAATCTGGTCTAATTTGAAATGATTGTCGATGGATTGGGAAAAGACCTCACCTCCTAACCCCTCTCCCAAAGGAGAGGGGAGTTTTACAAGTGCAAGAAAATAAAACAGGAGAGAAACATATTTTTTCATGCGATATTATTTCGCTATCCCGCTTTCCTGAAGCATTTTTTTGAACTGAGAAAGAGGTATCTGGTTCTCCGCGTCTGACATTGCTTTGGAAGGATCAGGATGAACTTCAAAAAATAATCCATCAGATCCAACAGCTACTGCAACTTTTGACATCAGCGGTGCATATTCGCGGTTGCCGCCAGATTTATTTCCATGTCCGCCCGGTTTTTGAAGGGAATGGGTGATGTCCATCACTACGGGGAAGCCCAATTTTTGCATGTCCATAATATTCCGGAAATCCACCACTAAATTATTATAGCCGAACATATTCCCTCTTTCGGTCAGGAGTATTTCTTTGTTTCCTGTTGAAAGAACTTTTTTAACAGGATGACTCATATCGTTCCCGGAAAGGAACTGCGCCTTTTTTATGTTCACAATTTTTTTTGTCTTGCCGGCTGCAACAAGCAGGTCAGTCTGACGACATAGAAAAGCAGGTATCTGAAGAATATCGGCAACTTCCGCCACTGATTTTGCCTGATGGGCTTCGTGGAGGTCAGTAAGGATTGGAACGGATAGTTTCTTTTTTACTTTATGGAGCATTGCCAGCCCTTTTTCCATGCCCGGTCCCCGGAATGAATCAACTGAAGTGCGATTCGCTTTATCGAACGATGCTTTAAAAATAAAAACAAGGTTTAATTGAGCGCAGATTTTTTTCAACTCAGAGGCGGTTTGCATCAGCATCTTCTCGTTCTCAATAACGCAAGGACCGGCAATGACGAACTTATTTTTCTTCAGGGAATTAAAAAGCTTGCTCATACTTTAGCGAGGTTGTATATCTGGAATACTCCAATCATGCGTTGTTTTTCCATTACAATAAGCGAAGTGATCTTGTGTTTATTGCATAGCTCTTCGGCCGCTATCACTTTCGCGTCTTTCCCAATGGTTTTGGCATTTTTGGTCATGAGGTTTCCTGCCTTCAATGAAAAAAGTTTCTCCTTGTATTTTTCAATCGCTCTGCGCAGGTCTCCATCGGTAATTATTCCTTTTAATTTTTTATTGCCGGAAACAATTGCCATTCCAAGTCTTCCGGCACCCATTACGGAAATTACTTTTGACAAAGGTGTGGATACTTTTACGATGGGAAGATTTCCTTTCACCATGAGATGCTCCACTTTTGTCAGCAATCGTTTTCCCAAGGAACCTCCCGGGTGAAGCATCGCAAAATCTTCGGGCTGAAAGCTTCTTTGTTTCATAAGGGCAACGGCAAGCGCATCGCCCATTACCAATGTTGCCGTAGTGGAAGAAGTGGGCGCAAGCTGCAAGGGACAAGCTTCTTTTCGGACAAAAACATTTATATGGTAATCCGAGTGCTTAGACAAAGTGGAGCTTGTGTTGCCGGTCATCGAGATCAGGACTATCTTCATCCCTTTCAGATAAGGAAGAAGTTGAATAATCTCTTCTGTTTCTCCGGAGTACGAAATTGCAAGGACAATATCGTTTTTAGTAATCATCCCCAGGTCCCCGTGGTTCGCATCGGCCGGATGAACAAAAAGGGAAGGAGTGCCCGTGCTGGCAAGTGTTGCCGATATTTTTTTACCGATGTTTCCGGATTTTCCCATGCCTGTTACAATCACTCTTCCCTTTGTTTTCAGGATGGCGTTCGCGGCATTTGAAAAATCAGCCGTAAGAAGGGAGGGCAGGTTCCGGATCGCCTCCGCCTCAATTCTACAAACCTCCTTAGCAGCTGACAATATGCTTGCTGAAGAACCTATTTTCTTTTTTATGGGCATCTAATCAGTTACGATTTCTTTCGCTTGTTCAATTCATCGCGGATGCGCGATGCGCGCTCGTAATTTTCACCGTCAATGGCTCCTTTGAGCAGCTCTTTCAGTTCTTCAGTGGATTTTTTGGTCAGGTCTTTATCGTCCTTGGCTGAAACTTTTTTCTCTACAGGTTCTTCAAGATTTGGAATTCCGCCTTCTTTAGGTGGATCTTCCATCATGATTCCAGCAGCCGAGAGAATAAATTCATAGGTGTAAATTGGGCAATCAAATCGAACAGCGAGCGCAATAGCATCGGAAGTGCGCGCATCTATCTCCACTTCTTTTTCCTTGTCTTCCGAGATCAGTTTTGCGTAAAAGATACCTTCCACCAGGTTGTAAATGATGACTTCCTTGATTTTTAAATTGAATGTATCAGCAAAATTTTTGAAAAGATCGTGTGTGAGCGGGCGGCTCGGGGTCATTTTTTCCAGTTGAATAGCAATTGCCTGCGCTTCAAATCCCCCGATGATAATGGGCAGTCTTCGTTTACCTTTTACTTCTCCCAATACAAGCGCGTAGGCGCCCGCCTGAGTCTGGCTGTACGACAATCCGATGATATCCAACTTAATTTTTTTCATATCTGCCATGACGATTTACTAAGATAAAAAAATTAATGTGCCGACTTAAACTTTTTTACTTCCTCAATCAGTTTCGGAACAACTTCAAATGCATCTCCGCAAATTCCGTAGGTGGCAGCCTTGAAAAATGGTGCTTCTTTGTCGTTATTGATAGCCACAATAACTTTAGAGGAACTGACCCCGGCCAAATGCTGTATAGCCCCTGATATGCCGATAGCGAAATAAAGATTGGGTCCGATGGTGATTCCTGTCTGGCCTACGTGCTCATGATGCGGTCTCCAACCTACATCGGCAACAGGTTTGGAGCAGGCAGTAGCTGCACCTAATAATTCTGCCAACTGCTCAACCATCCCCCAGTTCTCCGGACCTTTTAATCCGCGGCCCGCAGAAACAACGATTTCCGCTTCTGTGAGAGCAATTTTTCCCGATGTTTTTTTAGTTTCTTTTGAAGTGGATGCAAAATCAGTATCATTGAATGTGGGAGAAAAACTTTCTACCGCTGCGCTGCCATCTTCGGTATTTACTTTATACGAGTTTGGAGTAAGTCCAACAATTTTTACATCCGAAGAAACCACCACATCGGTCAGTCCTTTTCCTGAGAAACATTTTTTTCGTATGGTGAATGGGGAAGTGGAAGAGGGGAGTGCGGTTGCTCCTGCAATCAGGCCGGCTTTTAATTTCACTGCAACTCTTCCTGCCACCGATTTTCCGGAATAGGTATAAGAAATAACTACAATTTTTGCATTCTCTTTTTGAACAGCCTGTGTGATTGCAGAAGCATACGCGGATGGACTAAGTGTGTTCAGTTTGTCATTCTTTACAGATAAGACTTTTTGCGCCCCGTATTTTCCAAGCGACTTCATATCCTCATCGCTCACATTTCCGATAACCACAGCGGTGACAGATTCTTTTGTTTGTCTGGCGAGTTCGGTAGCATAGGATATTGCTTCGTAAGTTGATTTTTTGAACTTACCGTCCCAGTTTTCTGCGAAAATTAATACTGACATATGACCCCTCTTTTTTTCTCCCCAAAGGGGAGAAGATGATTGTTTAATTTATTTTCAAAAAGTGTATATCGCCTATCCTCCTTCCCTTTGGACAACCGCAGGTTGCGACCGCAGGTCACAGGGATGGGCTCTTAAATTGCTTTAGCTTCTGTATGTAATAAGTTTACCAATTCTGCTACGTTGTTCGGATTTATCATTTTACAATCGCCTTTTGCAGCGGGCAGATCAAATATTGCGGAGCCGCTCAGCATATCGCAGGCAACAGGCTCAACAACAGTCAGGGGTTTTGTACGGGCTGTCATGATGCCGCGCATGTTGGGGATGCGGGGTTCCGCCATTCCTTTCTGTGCTCCGGCCACGAAGGGTAATTTTGACTCAACCACTTCCTTTCCTCCGTCAATTTCTCTTTCCAGAGTTGCTGTTGTTCCGTTAATATCCAGTTTGGTTGCTACAGAAACCGATGGAAGTCCCATTAATTCTCCAAGCATGGTCGGTACCTGTCCACCGTTAAAGTCAATGGATTCTTTTCCGGTCATGATCACATCATATCCGTTCTTCTTTGCCACTTCTGAGATCTGGAAGGCAACATAATAGGCGTCATTTGCTTCTGCATTGATTCGGATAGCATCATCTGCACCGATTGCCAGTGCTTTGCGGATGTTAGCCTCGGTAGAGGCCGACCCTACATTAATGACGGTTACAGTTCCTCCCAGTGCCTCTTTCAATTCAAGTGCCCGGGTAAGAGCAATCTCATCGTAGGGATTGATGATAAACTGAACCCCTGCCGCATTAAATGCTTTTTTATCAGGAGTGAATGTTATTTTGGTGGTGGTATCCGGAACCTGGGTGATGCAGACAAGAAACTTCATAATCGGGTTGTTTTTCGGGGAACGCAAAGATAAAAGAAAGATGGAATAATGAAACCTTCCATTATAGATTATGGAATTGATTTACGCCCCGCATCATGTTACCAAACTACCAAAACACCCAAAACCAATGGAAACCCAACCTACCCTCCGCATCAGCATTCCAAAACCTTGTGATGAGGACTGGAACAAATTCACGCCCGATGAAAAGGGCGCTTTCTGCAAAGTTTGCAGCAAGTCTGTGCATGATTTCACCAAAAAATCAGCGGGTGAGATCGCAGCAATCATGACCGAGGAAATCAGTGCAGGCAACAAGGTATGCGGGCGGTTTAACGAAGACCAACTGGAGGTGTCAACCCCTATCCAAAAAGGAGAAATGCCGGCTTTGGTTAGCTTCCTTTCCCCAAGGGATTCCTTCGGAACAGGCGGGGGGAAAACCGATAGATGGGCGTTGAATTTTACCCGAATTAAAAAGTTTGCGGTGCCATTGTTCCTGGTGTTTGGAGGATATTTATTTAATTCGGTAAAGTCTTCGGCACAAAAGATGGGCAAGGTAGAGATAACTTATAACTGCAGGATACCAAGAGAGGTGGCCTGCACGCCTCCGCCTCCTGTGGAAAAGAGCAACACAACCGTTATAATCCACAAAATCTGTTCAAAGGGATCAGAGAGAGATGCCATCGCAGTAAAAACTGCGGTGACTGAAATTCCAAAATCAGCTGTTGATCCGATAAGTATTAAAGACCACATGGTGTTTGAACCATTTTGCGAACAGGCAGTAGGGCAGGTTGCGGTCACGGAGGTTGTTCCTTCCGACATAGATATCAAGGGCGAAGAAATCATTGAAGATCCCATGATCATTGGGCTCATCGTCATGCCGGTTTACAGTCATTGCGGACTCGTAAACCCGAAACTGATTGCAGCTGAGGAAGTAAAAAAGGATTCAACAGAAATTACGATCGTTAAACCAACAGTTCCTGAGTCAACTTATGTGGAAACCGAAGAACCGATATTAAAAAGACAGGAAGAAACTCCGGAGTTTCCCGTTGAATCACCGGCACTGTTGCTGAAATGTTTCCCAAATCCATCGGCCGATGGGTTCATCACGCTTCGTTACGACCTTAAAAAGGACGGACTCGCCTCCATTTCAATTTTTGATCTGAATGGAAGCTTAGTCAAATCACTGGTGCTCGATCGCCTCATCTACGCTTCCATTTATGAAACCCGTTTTGACGTAAGCGACCTGCCCGATGGAGTGTATTTCTGCGAATTGATATCCGGGGGCAATAAAACCACAGAGCGCATCGTTATATCAAAATAACAGGATATGGGGCGAAGAAACCTGTTTCTTGCAATAGAATGTCAGGGGAAAACTTCTGGCGTTTTTTTTGTTTTCTCCATGAAGTGAAGGTAGATTTTTTCGCATTTCTTATGATTTATAGGGCATCTCTAAAAACTACCCTATACCCTCTCTTGAGGAGAGGGAAGGGTGAGGCGAAAAGAAGGATTTTTAGAGATGCCTTATAGTCATTAGCGATTTTTGTACCTTCGCGTTACAAATGTCATTACATGATAGCAACGCCAATAAAATAAGATAATTTCTATCCGAAGATGAAAACCCTCGAATTCCGCGAAGCCCTCCGTGAAGCAATGAACGAGGAAATGCGTAAAGACGAACGTGTGTTCCTGATAGGGGAAGAAGTGGCGGAGTACAACGGGGCTTATAAAGTAAGCAAAGGCATGCTGGCTGAGTTTGGAGCCAGGAGGGTGATAGATACACCCATTGCTGAGCTTGGTTTTACAGGAATTGCCGTGGGCGCTGCGATGAATGGCCTGCGGCCCATTATTGAATTCATGACCTTTAATTTTTCTCTGGTTGCTATTGATCCCATTATAAACAGCGCTGCCAAGATGCTCAACATGAGCGGAGGGCAGTTCCCGGTGCCTATTGTTTTTCGCGGACCTACGGCTTCTGCAGGGCAGCTTGCCTCTCAGCACTCCAATGCTTTTGATTCTTGGTACGCGAACTGTCCGGGGCTGAAAGTGGTTGTGCCGTCTAATCCTGCCGATGCAAAAGGACTTTTGAAATCTGCCATCCGTGATAACGATCCAGTAATTTTCATGGAGAGCGAGCAGATGTACGGAGATAAAGGCGAAGTTCCCGAAGGCGAATACATCATTCCGATTGGAGTGGCAGATATCAAGCGTGTAGGAACCGATGTTACTATTGTAGGCTACGGAAAAATAATGAAAGAAATTTACAAAGCTGCCGATGTACTTGCTGAGGAAAATATTTCTGCCGAAGTGATTGACCTGCGTTCCATACGTCCTATTGATTACGCTGCCATCATTGAATCAGTTAAAAAGACCAACCGCCTCGTTGTGGTTGAAGAAGCCTGGCCTTTGGCTGCTATCTCATCGGAGCTGGCATACAAAATTCAGAAAGAAGCATTTGATTACCTGGATGCTCCTGTGGTTCGGGTAAATTCTGCGGATGTTCCTCTTTCGTATGCTTCTACTTTAATAGAAGTTTCCCTGCCTAATGCCGCAAGGACGGTGAAGGCGGTGAAGGAAGTGATGTACCTTTGATATTAGTTACCTAGGGTGTATGTCAAAACTCACAACCCCTCTCCTGAGGAGAGGGGCAGGGGGTGAGGCGATAAAAGTGAGTTTTGACATACACCCGTTACCTAAATTCTATGATTGATTCCATTGCATATTTGTAAATTCGCCTTTTATTCGATATTCGTACCATGAAATCATTAATTGAAAACTTCCCCAACCAACTCCGCGAAGCAATTGCTATTGGCGAAAAGGCAAAGCTGACTCCTGCCAAAAGGAAAATATCCAACCTGTTTATCAGCGGCTTAGGCGGATCAGGAATAGGAGGAACCATCGTGAGTGAATTAGTGGCTCTGGAAGCAATTGTTCCGATAACTGTCGGGAAAGGGTATTTCATCCCAAAATTTGTGAACGAAAACACATTGGTTATCATTTCTTCTTACAGCGGAAACACCGAAGAAACCCTGCAGGCGATGAATTTGGCCATAAGAAGAAAAGCAAAAATGGTTTGTGTTAGCTCAGGGGGTCAGGTGGCAGAGATTGCCCGGAAAAAGAAATTAGATACCATTGTCATTCCGGGTGGAAATCCTCCTCGCTCTTGCTTAGGATATTCATTTACTCAGCTTTTATTTATTCTTGGGTTTCATAAGATCATCAGCAATAAATTCAAAGGGCAATTGAAAGCATCCATTGAATTAATTGAGAATGAAAAGAAAAATATTATTTCTGAGGCGAACTCAGTTACTGAAAAACTCTTCGGCAAAACTCCTATGATATACGCAACCACCTATTTCGAAGGCGTGGCCATTCGTTTCCGGCAGCAGATCAATGAGAACGCTAAGTTGCTTTGTGGGCATCACGTTATCCCCGAGATGAATCATAACGAACTGGTTGGCTGGGCAAGCGGGAGTGAAAGAGTGGCGGTGGTCATTTTCCGCGATAAGGACGAATATGCCCGAAACAACGCACGCATTGAGATTAACAAAGAGGTCATTAAGAAATATACCCCGAATATTACGGAAATTTGGTCTAAAGGTAAATCTCAGATTGAAAAAGCAATTTACTTCATTCATTTGGGAGATTGGATATCAGTTCTTTTGGCTGAAAAACGCGGAGTGGACCCTATAGAAGTGAAAGTGATCGATATGCTGAAGGGGCAACTCTCCAAATTGTAAGGTCATTGCGGGCGCAGCGAAGCAATCTCCTGAAAACATCGAATACCCAACAAGGAATAATGAATGTAAAAGTTAAACCGCAAGTTCTTTTTAAGGATTTAGGCCTCATCGATTATAAAGAATGTTGGGATTATCAGGAGCTGTTGTTTCAGGAAATAATTTCCCTCAAGACTCAAAACCGGAATTCAGTTTCTGACTCCGCACTCACGACTCCAAACTATTTCCTTTTCTGCGAGCATCCGCATGTTTACACCCTCGGTAAAAGCGGTGATGAGAAAAATCTTTTGTTAAACGAATTGCAGCTGGAGTCAAAAAATGCAACATATTATAAAATAAACCGTGGCGGGGACATCACCTATCATGGTCCCGGGCAAATTGTAGGTTACCCCATTTTGGATTTGGATAATTTCTTTACGGATATTCATAAGTACCTCCGTTTTCTGGAAGAGATCATTATTCTCACTCTGAAGGATTACGGAATAGAATCGGGCAGGGTAGAAGGGCTCACCGGTGTCTGGCTCGACCGGGCGAATCCCGTAAAAGCAAGAAAGATATGCGCCATAGGTGTCCGCACTTCCCGATGGGTGACCATGCACGGATTTGCCTTTAATGTGAATAGCGATCTGAGCTATTTCAAAAATATTATTCCCTGCGGAATTAACGATAAAGCCGTTACCTCCATGAGCAAGGAACTTGGCAGAGAATTAAACATGGAAGAAGTGAAGCAGAAAGTAAAAAAATATTTTGTTCAGGTTTTTGAATGTGAAATTGCATAATGCATTTGTCATTCTGAGCACCCCGCAAGGGGCGACTGCAGGTCAGAAAAATCTATTAACTTCAGACAATGAATCGCTTTCTCAAATTTTTCAAAACATTTCTCAAGTGGTTCCTCCTCTTGTTTGTTGCATTAAATATTCTCATTCTAATTTCCGGAAGAACCTACCTCTACAAAGGAATTGCAAATACCTATTTAAAAGGTCGCACAGGCGTTGATATTGACGACTACCCGATCTTCGAGAACCGTATAATAAAAACGGGAGAAACTAAAGAGTGGCCGCTCGGAAAGGATTACAATATTTCAAAAATTTCCGGCTGGTATATATCAGATATGGAGAAACTCAAAACCATTGCATACCTTGTAATCAAGAACGACTCTATTCGTTACGAACGATATTGGGACGGATATAGTGATACTTCGCACACCAGCTCTTTTTCAATGGCAAAGACTTTTATCAGCATTCTGGTTGGTATTGCCATTGAAGATGGAAAGATAAAGTCGGTTGATCAGGCAGTTGGTGATTTTCTCCCTGAATACAAAGAAGGAAAAAAGAGCAAGATTACTATCCGTCATTTGCTCACCATGAGCTCCGGAATTAATTTCTCGGAGAATTATATAAATCCTTTCGGCTTTCCTGCAGAGGCCTATTACGGAACCGATTTGCGAAAGTTGGTATTCAAATATGATGCGGTAGAAGAACCCGGAAAACAGTTTGATTACCTGAGCGGAAATACGCTGCTGCTTTGTTTCGCTCTGAGTAAAGCCACCGGAATGAGCGTAAGTGATTATGCTTCTGAAAAATTATGGAAACCCATGGAAGCGGAACACGATGCCTACTGGAGCCTGGATCGTAAAGACGGAGATGAAAAAGCCTATTGCTGCTTCAACTCCAACGCCCGTGATTTTGCGCGCATCGGAAAATTATATCTCGATAGCGGAAGGTGCAATGGAAAACAAGTGGTGCCCGAGAAATACGTCCTCGAATCCATTCAGCCATCTCCTGCTACTGATAAAGACCTGAATTCAAAAAATTTGCGTTACGGTTATTCCTGGTGGTTGTTGCCGAATTACGTGCCTTCCGAAATTCCAACCAAGGGCGGTAAGGGGTACAACATCTTCTATGCACGCGGAATTCTCGGCCAGTACATCATCATGATTCCGGAACTGGATATGATTGTCGTACGATTGGGTAAAGAAAGGTACAAGGAACAAGTGAATA
>SCSP01000141.1 GCA_004297845.1 Bacteroidota bacterium
GCCCCCCATCCACATCCGGCTGAGAAAAAATATCCCTGGCATTTTTAGGATTGCAGCTGCCTCCGTACAGGATTGAAATATTTTCTGATGTTTCCTTACCGAATTTTCCGGAAATCACAGAACGAATATAGTTGTGCATTTCCTGAGCCTGTTGAGAAGTTGCAGTTTTTCCGGTACCTATTGCCCACACGGGTTCGTATGCAATGACCACATTTTTCATTTGTTCTTTATCTAAGTGAAACAAGCACTCTTCCAACTGATGTGTTATTGTCTGAAACTCCTTTGCCGATTCGCGTTCCTGCAACGACTCGCCCAGACAGCATATCACTAAAAGTTTGCTCTCCAGGGCCCTGTCAATTTTCTTTGCCACAATCTGGTTGGTTTCGCCAAACAAAGCTCTTCGCTCCGAGTGTCCTAATATTACATAATTCACTTTTACTGCCTTTAGCATAGAAGCGGAAATCTCACCTGTGAAGGCACCGTCCTTCTCTGAAGAACAGTTTTGTGCCGCAACTTTAATATCCCAGCCCTGTGCAAGCATCGCAGCATCTTCCACAACAAGATAGGGCGGAGCAACAACGATTTCAGGCAATTCTTTTCCGGTATCTTCAATAAGCGAAGATTCAAAATCCAGTAGCTTAAAAAGATGCACAAGCATTCCCATCCCCTCGCGGTGGGTCTTGTTCATTTTCCAATTACCAGCTACTATCTTTTTACGCATTGATTGATATTTATTACTTCATCGAAGTACGAATGTGGTACGAACATACGAAGTACTAACCGTTCGTAGTTCGCAGGGTTCGTATTTTTTTTCATACTTCGGTGAAATCATTGCAATCTTACTCTTGGGTCGAGTACACCGTACACGATATCCACGACAATGTTGATCACCACATAAATAAATCCTATGACAAGAACACCTCCCATGATAATAGGCAAATCCTGTTTATCAAGCGCATTTACGATCTCCGAACCTATCCCCCTCCATCCAAAAATATATTCTACAAAAACAGCCCCAGCCATGAGTCCGGCAAACCATCCGGAGATTGCTGTTACTACAGGATTTAAAGAGTTCTTTAAGGCGTGCTTAAATACAATGTTATAATAGCTAAGGCCTTTGGCAGTGGCTGTGCGGATATAATCCTGAGAAAGGACATCGAGCAGAGAACTGCGAGTCAATTGAACAATGATTGCAAGAGGACGAATGCCAAGCGTTACAGCAGGTAAAATAATATTTTTTATAGAGAGATGCTCATCCCCGTAATCATCAATGATGTATAAACTACCCTCGTTATTTAAACCAGTGCCGGGAAATAGAATGTAATTGTCAATAAATGGTATAATATTCCAAACTAAGTTAAGCAGGTAGCAGAAGGTCCAGACGCAAAAACCGATGAATCCCCAAAGCAGGAACTGACGAATAATTATATCTGCTTTTTTTCCTTCTACCTTCTGATTTTTCAACTTTTTTATACCAATCAACGAACCGATGATCCCTCCTAAAAGAAGAAATATCAAAATGATGGTAGGAAACGGAAAGATTTTTGACCAGAGATAACCAAATGTCATGGCGACAATCAACCCCACATAAAAGGACGGGCCCGACATTCCAAGCACAGCAAAAAACAAAGAGCCTGTATCAAGCCATGTACCCTTTTTAATTGCAGAGAGTATACCTAAAAATATTCCTATGGTTGACGCAATAAGCATGGCCGCAAAGGCAAGTACCGCGGTTTCAGGAAGCGTGTCGGTTAAAATATCCGCAACAGGCCTGCGTGTAATATAGGATCGCCTCATGTAGGGCGTTTTAATCACAAATTGCTTTGTAGAAAACACAGAAAATAATTTCTGGACTGAAGTATATTTCTTATCGTTAAGGTAAAATGGGCTTTCTGTGTTAACGGTTTCATGAATGGAGAATGGAGAAATATCGTTGAGATAAAGCAGGTACTGAACTATAATCGGCTTATCTCTGCCTATATCCTTATTGATTGCATCTATCTGCTCCTTGGACGCATTCTGGCCTAACATCATGCGAGCCGGATCTCCGGGCAAAATATTGAACAGAAAAAAAACAATAGTTATCACTCCCCACATTACCAGGAAACCATAGAGTAATCTTTTAAAAATAAATCGTCCCACAAATATTATTTACCGAAATACTTTCCCTTTACATCCGTGTAAGAAGGGAATGAGTGGTGATGCCACATATCAATAACAGTTCCTTGCTTCAGTAGCATTAATCCCGGGTTTGAACGGATCATTGTTTTAAGCGTGGTTTGATCGGTCAGGTAGAAATCCATGTCAGCGCCTGTTTCTTTTTTAAATGACTCAATCCTGTCTGATGAAGCAGTAAGCACTGTTATGGGTATGCTGTCGGCTCTGCAAAGTTTCGCAAAATCTATAACCTTTCCGAAAACTCCTGTATTTGCCTTATCCAGATCATAACAAACCAAAAAGAAATAATAACCTGAATAGTTCAGTATCTGTTCCGTATAATCGCTTCCATCTACAGTCTGTATGCTGAAATCATGAATCGCGGGCTTATCGCCCTCGCGGATCACTTTATCTTTCCTATCAACATATTTGTATGTAGAGTCGATAGTTTTGATCTGCTCAGGAGTAAGCTCTACCTGTTTTCCGTCTTTTTCGTAAATAAAAACCATTTGAATGCTGTCTGTTACAGCATGGGGAGGGAGTATCATTCCTTCGGGAATATTTTTCCCAATCGCATACGGGCGAAAATCTTTTACGGGGAGAAAATTATATGTATAAAGCGGAAACGCAAGCGAAGCGATAACAGAGCCAGCCACCAAAAACTTCTCAATACCGCTGCTAAGCAAGGGATAAATAAACTTTTT
The DNA here is from genome assembly GCA_004297845.1 of Bacteroidota bacterium. Lineage (GTDB taxonomy): Bacteria > Bacteroidota > Bacteroidia > Palsa-948 > Palsa-948 > Palsa-948. The sequence goes on from SCSP01000141.1 coordinate 2,862, forward strand.
CCCGGCAAGGAGCGCCAGGATCATCACAAGCAGCGCAACATCTTTGTAAAATGATTGCCAGGGAGTGAGATGAAGAAAGTCTCCGAAACATCCGCATTCCTTTACTTTGTCGTAATAAGCGGAATAAAAAGTAAGAAAGGTAAAAAAGACGATCATTAAAAAAAGCGCCCATACCGTTAGGGTGATGCGGGAGCCAAATAAAAGCATGATGCCAAAAATAATTTCGTAAGCACAAATAAAAATTGCAAGCATAAGAGATAGCGGGATCATGAACTCGGTTCCGAAAACAGAAAAATATTCATCTAATTTATAGGAAAATCCAAGCGGGTCGTTTGCCTTTATGAGTCCGGAGAAAATAAAAAGAACCCCTACAAGTATTCTGCAAAGTTGTGTTAAGAAGCGCATGTCAGTTTATAGTTGATTAGTTGTTGGTTTTGGTTTTTCAGTTATTGGTTTTGATTTTCCTTCTCTTCAATCTTTATGAGTGCAAAAATTGCGTAGTTGATCATGTCATGATAATTTGCGTCCACCCCTTCCGAAATTAAGGTCTTGCCTTTATGATCTTCAATCTGCCTTACGCGTAAAATCTTCATCAAAATAAGATCAGCAAAAGAACCTATGCGCAGATCCCGCCAAGCCTCACCGTAATCATGGTTTTTATTCTCCATCAGAGACTTTGCCTGTGCAGAGAATTTATCAAAAAGCTTGCCTGACTCTTCAACAGATACTTCCTGCCGGGTATCGCTCTCCAATTCAAGTTGAATAAGACCGATAATTGAATAGTTTACAATACCTATATAATCGGAGCCAATATCTTCTTTTATTTTTTGAGTACCTTTATCATCAATGGTGCGGATGCGCTGCGTTTTAATGAATATCTGATCAACAATGCTGGGAGTACGCATCACACGCCACGCGCTGCCATAATCAAGCATTTTTTTGATAAAAATATCCTTGCATTGCTTGACTACAGAATCGAACTGCTGAGAGGTTTTTGACATAGACACAAATTTACGAAAAAGGGGAAATTAAGAGCCTATAACGTCCATGAAATGCAATTAGTTTTTAAACACAAAACGCTGTCTCTGTCCACTCCCGCTGTAATGGGAATTCTGAATGTAACGCCTGATTCATTTTATGATGGTGGAAAATACGGAGATGAAAAATCAATTCTCTTGCAAGCCGAGAAGATGCTCTCAGAAGGAGCAGCTATCATTGACATTGGCGCCTGCTCCACCCGACCCGGGGCACCTGAAATTCCAGAAGAAGAAGAGTTGAACCGGCTGATCTCTGCACTCAAACTGGTACGAAAAAAATTTCCCGATGCAGTTATTTCCGTGGATACGTTCAGAAGCCGGGTTGCCCACCAGGCCGTGAACGAAAGCGCAGACATGGTGAATGATGTGTCAGGAGGAACAATGGACGAAAGGATGTTCGAGACGGTTGGTAAATTGAGAGTACCGTACGTTCTCACTCATATCAAAGGCAATCCTCAAACCATGCAGAACAACCCGGAGTACAAGGATGTGGTGAAAGAAGTAGAATATTTTATAGGAGATAAGATCAATGCGTTGAGGAAGACAGGAACCAACCAGATTATTGTGGATGTTGGGTTTGGCTTTGGAAAAACGCTCGAACATAACTACTCGCTATTGAAGCACTTTGGAGAATTCAAAGAGTTCGGACTCCCTCTTTTAGCCGGTATTTCCCGAAAAGGAATGGTCTGCAAGGCGCTAGGGATCAAGCCGGAAAGATCCCTGAACGGCACAACCACGGCAAATACAATCGCACTTATGAATGGCGCCAATATCCTGAGGGTACATGATGTGAAGGAAGCGAAAGAAGCAATTAAGATTTTTAACTTTGCAAAATGAATTTTCTCTCCTTCGACATAATTGACATTCTCGACATATTTCTTGTCGCAATACTTCTTTACCAGCTTTACCGTCTGGTGCAAGGCACGGTAGCTATGAATATTTTTCTGGGCATCATTTCCATTTACTTCATCTGGAAGATCGTAGAAGCGCTTAAGATGGTTGTGCTGAGCGAAATACTGGGAAAATTCATTGATGTAGGAATTATTGCCTTGCTCATCGTTTTCCAGCCGGAACTGAGAAGATTCCTTCTGCTCATTGGCACACCGGAGATACTTGAAAAATTCTCATTAGGTAAAAGGTTTTTATCCTTCAAAGGAAAGCAGAAAATCTTTTCTGCCGACCTGCAAGCAATCGTAAAAGCATGCAAAGAAATGAGCGAAGCCCGCACGGGCGCGCTGATAGTTATTACCACTACCTCTGATCTTAACTTTTACGTAAAAACCGGAGAACAACTGGAGGCAAAAATTTCCTCAAATATCCTTGAAAGCATTTTTTACAAGAACAGTCCGCTGCACGATGGTGCAGTGATAATTTCCAACGGTAAAATTCGTGCGGCTCGATGCGTGCTGCCTATTACGGAAAGGGAAGACTTCCAAAATCATCTTGGTATGCGCCACAGGGCAGCGGCAGGAATCACTGAAACATCGGACGCACTCGCAATCATTGTTTCAGAACAAACCGGAGAAATTTCTCTGGCAAAAGGAGGACATATTGAAAATGGACTTACTGCAGATGCGTTGAGAAAACGTATCGAAATAGAAGTGAGCTAATGTCATTGCGAGGAGTCCCCCTTCGGGATGACGAAGTACTCTCACAAAACCATACAAACAATTCTTAATTGGGAGATTGCTTCGTCCTGATCGGAGCATCAGGACTCGCAATGACGGTATTGATTATATTTTCTTCTTCTCCCCTGCTTTCTTCTCAAAATCATTAATAATATCCTGTTCGGATTTACCGAACATCTGCATTAATGCCTTTGCATCATCCACAAAAGCATGGCCAGGATACTTGGAAATGAGCTGATTGTAAAAACTCTTTGCCTGAGTGGTATCACCGAAAAACTCCTGGCAATAATACCCTTGCAGGAAGATACATTCCGGAATCTTTTTGTAAGCCGGATAATTATTACATATCTGACTCAAATACCCGATAGATCCTGAACTATCTCCCAAAGCCCTTGCAAGATCTGAAGAACGGAAAAGGTACTCTGCACTGAGGGAGTCATCCCGGAATTTCTTTACAAAATTCTGATACAACTGTATTTCCTTCGCTGCAAGTTCTTTGTCCATCTCCATGCTCTGCCGGTTGAACATTTTTTTCTCTAAAGAATCAATGGAAGCTATGAGTGATTCTCTTTCGGCAGATGCGTCCGCTTGCTTACCGGAAGAACACGAAAAAAGACAAAAAATCACAAACAACAAAGTACAAACAAATGTTTTCATATTCTTATTTTTTAAGTGGAAATTTCATTTTGTATTCAACGTCTACATTTCCTTTTGAAATATCAGCCAATCTGCTTTTCAGCAAAGTTCTTCTCAGGGTATTTATCCTGTCAATGAATAATTTGCCGTCTATGTGGTCGCACTCATGCTGAATAATACGGGCAGTGATTCCGCTAAAGAGTTCCTCATGGGCAGCGAAATTTTCATCCATGTATTTTAACCGGACAGTTGGCTTGCGTTTTACCTCTTCGCGTATCTTAGGGATGCTCAGGCAGCCTTCGCTGTAATTCCATTCCTCTCCTTGCTCTTCAACAATATGCGCGTTGATAAACACCTTCTTAAAATCTTTCAGTTCAGGATGCTCGTCTCCTTCTGCAAAAGGGCTCCCGTCCGCAACAAAAAGGCGTATGGATTTTCCAATTTGGGGGGCAGCAAGACCAATCCCTTTTGCCTTTTCCATGGTTTCGAACATATCCGCAATAAGTTTTACGAGGGCGGGATAGTTCTTATCAATAGCTGCTCCCGCTTTGCGAAGTACAGGGTCACCGTATGCTACTATAGGAAGAATCACAAATTACGGGTTACGAATTTATTAATTCGAGATATGATTGAAGAATAATCGTTGCACTTATTTTATCCACCAATGCTTTGTCTCTCCTTGCTGTTTTATTGATTCCGCTTTGTATCATGGTTCTCTCTGCAAGTTTGGAAGTGTAAAATTCGTCAATTCTGGCAATCTTCAAAGATGGAAATTTCTTTTTCATTTTGAAGCAAAAATCATCTGCAAGTTTGCTCAAATCCCCTCCCCTTCCGTCAGAATTCGGTTTGCCGATCACCACACATTCTACGGCTTCTTTTCTCATATACTCTTCCAGAAAGGTCATGCTATTTTCAGCAGTAACAGTCCCAAGTCCGTTTGCGATCATCTTTAAAGGGTCGGTAACAGCAATTCCTATCCGCTTTGTGCCAAAATCAATTGCCATTATTCTTCCCATGAGAATACAAAGTTAATTGTTATTCGTTATTCGTTATTTGAAAAAACCTGTGAGCATCTGTGTAATCTCTGGCTATATTTGCAGCCATGAAAACAATTATTGAATCCGCCTGGACAAACAGGGAATTACTGAAGGGTAGCAAAACACAGGATACCATCCGCGAGGTCATAGAGCAATTGGATAAAGGAAAGATACGTGTAGCCGAACCTTCATCGAACGGATGGCAGGTAAACGAATGGATAAAAAAAGCCGTTATCCTCTACTTTCCCATTCAGAAAATGGAAAC